>WTKN01000417.1 GCA_011524395.1 Moorena sp. SS36440bin_2 | reverse complement strand
CTAATTTGTCAGATTTTAATGACTAAATTGGCGGATTTTTCGGTAAATTTTAGTTTATTTCCCTATCCCCCTATCCCCCTATCTCCTTTTCTCGTTCACTTATTAAAGTTTGAAACAGCCCTGCCTTTAGAAAAGGGGGGCTCTCACGTTCCCGGATCTTTTGGTAGCCCTCCATAAACTCGGTCGCTACAGTGAGGCCATAGAAGCATATAATCGGGCAATTAAACTCAATCCTAATTCTGCGGATGCTTGGAGTAATCTAGGGGCAGCCAAATGGGAGGTTGGTCAATTGGATCAAGCAATCAATGCCATGGAAAAGGCACTTCAAATCCAGCCGAATCTCCCCAATGCTAAGAATCTGCGTCAGCAGGCAAGGCAAAAATTAGGCCGTTGATCACTCAGTAAAAATAAATATTTGATAAAGATTAGATATTTATTTAAATATCTGATAAATATTTTTGGTTTTTGTCTTAGAAATGGGAAAATCCTCTACTATTACATTTAATTGGTATTAAGCATTAGAGCTGATAGCCCTAGGGATTAAATACGAAAACCTAACACCTAACACCTAACACCTAACACCTAATACCTAAGACCTAACACCTTACCCTAATCCTCAAAACTAAATTCACAAAGTACTAGGATTGCGATGCTCTAAAAGAGCCGCTACGCGAACGCAATCCATAATTTGAGTTAAATAATCTTGCTTAACTAATTTTACTTAACTGTGCATCACCATGAAACTGAATACACCAGCACTTGGAATAAGAGCAAATTGGCTCCAGAAGTGGATACCAATCAGCTTAATTTTACTAGTCGCTACTGGGTTGTATCTCTATCAACTCGGCACAGAGAGCTTATGGTACGACGAACTATTTAGCATTAACAAAACCCAGAGTGGGATATCACTGCCTCCAAAGAATCTCACACGTCCTTTTTATTTCATGATTCTCTACATTTGGATGCAGTTTAGCACTAGCACCGTTTGGTTACGTGGGCTATCTGTGATTTTTGGACTAGGCAGTATCTTCCTAATCTACCTGCTGGGTCGTCGCTTAGCTGGAAAGCCAGTTGGCTTGATTGCCGCCCTATTACTAACCCTCTCACCTCTGTTTATCAACCATGCCCAAGAGGTAAGGATGTACACCCTAATCCCCTTCTTAAGTTTGGGGGGTACCTTAGCTCTAGCTCATGCCCTTGAAAATCCCAGGTTTGCTGCCATCAACTGGTGGGCTATCGCCAGATTTCTAGCCCTTGTGACTACTCCGGTTAGTGTGACCTTGTTTCTGCCAGATATGGTATTAATTGCATGGCAGTTTCGTAATCAAAAGCGCCGATTATTTGCCTTTGGGATTAGGCTGCTGCTGATTGGGAGTTGTTGGCTTCCTTTAGTATCAGCAGTTAATGAGTCTTCCACTAAATTCCTCAAAGGTTGGGTAACACAATACCCAAAACCCAACATTATCTTAATTGTCTCTGAAGTCACCCACTTGACAGCTTTCTGGCCATTGAGACACTTACTAGGGTCAGGCATCAGTGCCAACGACTTAATGAAACAGCTCAATCAGCAGTCTATCATGGAGTGGCTTGTGGAGCATGTGTTCACCTCAAATCTTGTACCTTTGTTCTATTACATGGCATATACGGCCATGGCAATCGGCTTGCTTGCGATCGCTCTATTGAGCAGGCACCCCTCAACAAAACTCTGGTGGATTAAAGTTTGGGCATTATTACCTGCCGGATCTATCTTATTGATATCCTATGTTTCCAGTTCCATATGGAAAGCTCGCTATCTAATATTTGTATCCCCCTATTTCTTAATTCTTCTAGCAGCAGGCTTGATGCAGGTTTGGGGTTGGCAACGTCGAGTGGCTGTTTTAGTAACTCTAATCTACGCCATAGCAGTGGGTAGTGGTCTGGTGCATTACTACACAACCTTGTATCGTATAGCAGGTGGTGCGCCCACTTGAGAATTTATTTATATAGTTCACTTTGTCTATAAATCGTTTACTATTACCGTTAATCGGTGGCATCCTGATGGGACTGACACCATCACCAACGGAAGCTTGGCCCCTAGCTTGGATTGCCCTAGTGCCGCTATGGTTCATAGTAGTCAGAGGTCAGAGTATTCGTGGCAATGCTTTATCTGGTCTGATCTGGGGTATCGGTTATCATGGCTTAGCTCTATCTTGGATTACTGGTATTCACCCGATGGATTGGATGGGGGTACCATGGCTAGCTAGTATTGCGATCGCATTATTTTGCTGGATAGTCATTACCCTCTGGGGAGCACTCCTAGTAGCTGTCTGGGCAATAGGAATCTCTATAACTCAATCAATTAAATGGGTATCCACCAAAGCGACACAACAACGTGATATAAATCCTGATATAAATTTCCCTATCCCAACTCAAAACTATTTTCTTTTAACCTCCTGCTTGCGAGTTCTAATTGGTACAGGCTTGTGGTGTGCCATAGAAACCCTGTGGAGTATGAGTCCCCTCTACTGGTCTTCCTTAGCCTATACCCAAAGTCCCCATAACCTGATAATTTTGCACCTCGGTCAATTATCCGGTCCGGTAACAGTTACAGCAGCTATTGTAGCAGTCAATGGCTTAATTGCTGAAAGCGGATTAACCCTTAATAAGTTTAACGTTGGTAGCTTTAACCTTGGTAGCTTTAACGTTGAAAGTGATCACAACAACCTACCCTACGGTAACGCCAATGGTAAACAACATTCAACCCTTTTAGGTATAATAGCAATTGGGTTATTAATCAGCTTGCATCTGCTGGGATGGTTACTCTACAGCCAACCAATTGAGCAATCAAAAGATGCTGCTATTAAAGTCGGTATTATTCAAGGTAACATCCCCAATGAAATCAAACTTTACTCCGCTGGCTGGCGGCGTGCTATTAAAGGTTACACTACTGGCTACCAGACATTGGCAGATCAAAAGGTAGACGCAGTGCTAACTCCTGAAACTGCCTTACCTTTTCTTTGGGAAGAACAGGTTCGCAATGTTAGTTCTTTCTACTCAGAAATATTAGATAAAGGGGTTTTAGTTTGGGTAGGAGGCTATGGGGAAAGAGGGCGTAGCCTTACCAATAGTTTGTTTACTGTTACCGGTACTGGTGAGACCTTAAGCCGTTACGATAAGGTCAAATTAGTGCCCTTAGGAGAATATATTCCGTTTGAAGAATTCCTAGGACGTTTAATTGACCGATTATCCCCTCTTGATGCTCACTTAGCACCGGGTAAACCTGACCAATTATTAGAAACGCCCTTTGGTCAAGCAGTGGTAGGAATTTGTTATGAGTCAGCTTTTCCCAAGCACTTCCGCTATCAAGCTGCCGCTGGTGGGCAGTTTATCCTCACTGCATCCAATAATGCCCATTACAGTAATACTATGCCTGCCCAGCACCATGCTCAAGATGTAATGCGCTCCATTGAAACAGATAGGTGGACAGTTAGAGCAACCAATACCGGCTATTCCGGTATTGTAGACCCCCATGGCAAAACAGTATGGCTATCCGGGATTAATACCTATGAGTTGCACGCAGATACGATTTATCGACGACAGACTCAGACGTTGTATGTGCGCTGGGGGAATTGGTTGACTCCGGTGTTATTAGGGTTAGGGGGAATTGGTTGGTTGATTTTGGGTTGGTTTGGAGTTGGTGTTGAATTGGAGTAGCTCACCCCTGAACTGAATAACCTACCCTACGGGAAAGCCAAAGGCGAACAACCAACTAACCCTCAACCCTAAATATCACAAAATTTCCGAACTGCTGCCCAAATCAACCCCATCACATCCCGCAAACCTTTTTCGCTCTGCAATTCAACCAATTGCACCCAAGGGCGCGTACTAGCATAATCACGACTCGCCATGATAGGAATCACGTCATCATAGCACCCATGTAGAATCAGGGTAGGTAGTTGTAGCCCTAGCTCCAAACCCTCATAATGACGGGCATCTTCTACAAACTGGTAGTGCAAGGGAAGCTTTCGGTTTTCTCGGTAATGGTAAATGTCTAGATATCCCTGGGAGCGCCACTGATTAAGCTGCTCTGCTCCTAATTTGGGCAACCAATCCAATAGCGAAGGTCAGGAATTGTTAGAGAGACCTTGAGGCGAGTAAAAGCTTGCTGTAGATACACCGCCTTGGCTGACTCAGGGCTAGATGCAAAATCATGTAGATAAATAAATCTCAAAATCCTTATCCTTTGTGATTCTACCTAATCGGATAGAGGGTTTTGGTTGCGGCGCTGTTTCATGAATTGAGCAAACTGGATGCGTTGTTCAGGAGTCATCACCTCTCGCATCTGCAACATACTCTCAAAGTGTAACTTTCCTAGCTGCTGGTTCAATAGTTGAACCTGTTGGTATTGAGTGCGGATAGTTTCCCTGTCAGCTGTACCCACCATCAAGTCACTTAATGTCTGCTTGGCTTGACTCAGTTCCTGACGAAGATCTATAATGGATTCTTCGTACTGTAGCTTAATAGCTTTTAGCTGCTTCCTTTGCACCTGGTTGAGCTTGAGTTGGCTCATTAACCTATGCTTACTCGATTTTGGGTTTTGTTGACCCTCGGGGCTGGGAATCAATTGAGAGGTTACAGGGTTGGAATTAGCTACAGCAGTGCAGCCAGTCAGGGTAACCATGAGAATTGACAAGATATAACCAGGACGTAACAGCATGGAAGTTACCTATAAATGTCTTTAATTTAAAGTTTGTAAGAAATATTGAAGGTTGAAAATTCAAATTGAAGGTTGAACGCTCACCCGTGGCCTATTGGCCAAGGTGAAAAGTTAAAAGTTTAAGGTTGAATGTTTAAGGTTTAAGGTTTAAGGTTTAAGGTTGAACGCGCACGAGTGGACTTTTTTTTGGCCAAGGTTTAAAACCCACTTTCCCCTGGCCACAGCTGTTGGCTAGAGTCAACCTTTTAACAGGTTAAACCTTATCCTCTATAGGTGATCCTGAGGTGATGGTTCCTACTATGGGCATTTATTGTCCAGTATTGGCTAATATCATCCAATCAGCTGGTGGAGTATGAATGACATTGCTCACCGATGTCTCTCCCACAACTCCATGCCAATTTTTCTCTAAGAAAGCTTCTAGAGTGGTTAAATTGTGGGTGCGGTAACCACTCCAAGCCATCACTAAACCAACAGCGATCGCTGATGGCACTAACCAAAGCTCTGGTTTACGACTAGGCGGTGGGGATTTAGCGATCGCATTTATAACTCGTTCCTCCAAGTCAAATGCTGCTGTTGGAGGAGTAGGTCGATGTTGGCGCAGAAATGCTTGCCATTGTTCGTCATCAGATTGAAACTGAGTCATGGCATCTCTCCTTGTTGTTGGATGATATATTTCCGTAGGGAAGTTCGAGCGTGGAAAAGACGAGACTTAACCGTTCCGAGAGCTATGCCCAAAATTTTAGCAACTTCCTTTTGTGGCAAATCCTCTAAATCATGTAGCACCAGCACAGCACGATGGTTCAAGCTCAGCTGTTGCATTCCTTGTTGAATCATGTCCTGATAGTGCAACTGCATCAGATCAGGAGTATGGGAGGATTTGGCATTTTTTAGGGGTAGATCAGCAGTGTCCTCTGGAAGTTGAAGGTTGAAAGCACGTTGCCGTTGCAAATTGCGCCGCTGATCCGATGCCACATTCCAGCAGATCCGGTAAAGCCAAGTGGAAAACTGTGAGGGTTGCCGCAGTTTTGGTAAGCCTTTCCAAACTCGTAGGAACACCTCTTGTACTAAATCATCAAGAGCATAAGCACCACATAGCTGATAGATAGTTGACCTGACGCGCTGCTGATAGCGTCGGTATAGTTGGCGAAAACTCTGCTGGTTGCCCTGTTGGCACTGCAATACCAACTCTGTGTCTGTGCTGGTTGTTTTTGCAGCAGCAGAATCTTCTTTAGAAGCCTGGGCTGATCTGACTGACAACTCTGGGTTCTCCCTCACCGCTTTGTTTTCCAATGTTATTTAGACTCACTGGCCAACAAAATGGTTCAATGTGGCAAAAGTTAAGCTAAGAATGTAGCCAACGGGGATAGGGTGACCATGTTTGGGTGAGGTCGGAAGATATAACAGTCAACAGCTTCAGGGATTGGTAGTCTTACTGACACAATAATCCGTCGCCAAACCCTACCCCCGTTGACCCTATAGCTGACACCAGGTCAGCCTCTTGAGCTTTTTCTAGTCACAATAAGCACGGCAAATTTGCAGATCTTTACCAACTCTTTAATGTCTAGTGACTTTTGATATGATTAACTTTTATTATTATTTCGATATACATATATAGGTTGCATCTCAAGGATGGCAGGTTTGGTAGCTCATCCGTACCAATACCGAAAATTATTTTATTGTGCAATCTACCGAGGGGAAGTCCCTTAAGAACTTATGGAGTCTAGAAGTTCTATAGATCTCGATCTTAGCCAATACTTACTACTATTGAAACGTCGTTGGCTGCCAGCGGTTGCTCTTTTCATATTCACAGTTATCTCAGCGGCCTGGTCTACCTTGTTTCTCAACCCTTCCTATGAAGCACAAGGAAAACTACTGTTTAAAATAGACCGAACCGCTTTCTTGACTGGGTTGGGGGAGGAAATTGACCAGTTACGCCCTCTGGTTGATGCCCAGAACCCTCTAAGTACTGAAGTTGAGGTGATTTACTCCCACCCGCTTCTGCAACAGATCATTGATCAACTAAACCTTACTAATAACGAAGGTCTACCTTTGGAACCAGAAGCCCTTAAAAGAAGGCTCACTATCAAAATTGTGGGTGGCACCGATGTGGTTAGGCTTTCCTACAAGGGTAACAACTCAGAAAAAGGGGCTGCGGTGATCAATCAATTAATGAGGCTCTATATAGAGAATCAGATCCTATCTAAAAAGTCGGAAGCAGCAAAAGCCCGTGAGTTTATTACTAACCAACTTCCTCAAAGTGAAGCCAATGTCAGGCAAGCAGAAGCTGCTCTACGCCAATTTAAGGAACGCAATCAGGTTGTATCCCTCACAGAAGAAGCCAGGTCTTTGGTAGCAGTGATGGCTGACTTAGACAGCAAAATTACCACAGTTCAAGCTCAACTTGAAGAAGCCAATGCCCAAGCTGCGGGCTTGAGAAGCCAGGTCGGTCTTAATCCCCAGCAGGCAATTGCTATCAGTGCCCTGAGTCAGTCTACTTCAGTACAGGGCGTACTCCAAGAACTGCAAGAGGTTGAGCGGCAATTAGCGGTTGGGAGAAATCGTTACGGTAAAAATCACCCGGTCATGATTAGGCTGACCAAGCAGCAACGCTCCCTCAGAGGTCATTTACAACAGCAGATTGATCAAATACTAGGCTCTCAGAGTCTGGCTGGTACTCAGATACAAATTACTCAAGGGGTTTTAGAAGTTGACGAGCTCAAACAAAAACTGATTAACGATTTTATTGAATCAGAAGTCAAACGTCAAAGTTTAGCGGAAGGATTAGCAACTCTTGCTAACGCTAGAATTGCCTATGAACAACGGGTAAATGTTCTTCCTAGGTTGGAGCAAACTCAGCAGCAGCTCGAACAACGACTCCAAGCTGCCCGTTTGACCTATGAAACCCTGTTGAAAAATCTCAATGAATTAAAGGTCGCAGAAAACCAAGATACCGCTAATGCTCGCATCATTGAGCCAGCAATAGTCCCTAAAAAGCCTTTAGGTGATAAGAAATTAAAGGTGTTGGCTCTAGGGGTCATGTTGGGGGTAACACTAGCCACCACTGCTGTCTTGCTCTTGGAAATGAGAGACCGCTCTATTAAAACTCTCAAAGAAGTCAAGCAGTTATTAAGATATCCTGTGCTAGGGGTGATTCCAGTTTTCAAGCACAAGAACCTCTCCCGTCGTCGGGATGACCTATTGTTTGGAGGGGAATTGCCCGTAAGAGACCAACCTCATTCCATGGTGAGTGAAGTCTACCGGATGATTCAAGCGAATCTGAAATTTCTCAAGTCTGATCACCCACCTAAAGTTATTGTAGTTACTAGCTCTGTTTCCAAAGAAGGCAAATCTACGGTGTCAGCAAACTTGGCCACTGCTATGGCTCAACTGGGGCGTCGGGTCTTGCTAATTGATTCCGATATGCGTCATCCCAGTCAGCATTATATTTGGCAAGTAATGAATGTGGCTGGTTTAAGCCAGGTACTGATTGGTGAAGTGCCTCTAGAGCTTGCCATCTGTCAAGCCATGGAGAATCTTGATCTTCTCACCGCTGGGGTAATGCCTCCTAATCCTCTGGCACTCCTGGATTCAAAGCAAATGGCTTCCCTGATTCAGGAATTTTCAACCAAATATGACTTTGTGATTATTGATGCCCCACCCTTACTTCTGACTGCTGATGCCCTTTGCTTAAGTCCAATGACTGATGGCATGTTGTTGGTGGCTCGACCAGGTGTGCTGGATTTTGCTAATGCTAATGTGGCTAAACAAATGTTAGATAGTTCCGGTCAGACGGTTTTGGGTTTGGTGGCTAATGGTGTCATTCAAAAAGATGAATCTATTGGTTACTTTTACCAGTCACAGGAATACTTCCATAATGGCTCAGTTAGAAGATTGGCAGAGCGTCAAGCTCAGACTGAAAAAAACTGGAATCTTTCCCGGAGATAATTCAAAACTATGATTTATGACTCTCAAATTATGACTGTAAAAGTTTTCAATATATCAAATCGAGCTAAGCAATAAGTATCCAGGTAATCAATAACAAAATAGTAGCTTAATTTTGGTAAATCGATAATTAATTATGGCTAATCCTAAAAGAAATAATCATCAATAACCAAGACCAATGACTAATGGCAATTACTAATTATCCGCTCCATCCATAAGATGATGGTTATTAAACCAATTCAAATAAGCTTTAATTTTAGATAACTTATTAAATAACTACACCAATCCGTGTAGGAATTGTGAGAATTTTTGTTACCTTTTCCCTACTCCCTACTCCCTACTCCCTACTCCCTACTCCCTACTCCCTACTCCCTACTCCCTGTTCCCTGTTCCCTTTGGTATACTATAATAACTACCATGAAAACCCCTGTAATTGCTATTGGACTGGATGCAGCTGACCCGCTATTGTTGGAGAAATGGATGTCCCAAGGACATCTGAAGACCCTCAACAAAATACGGCAACAAGGAATCTATGGTCGTCTGAACAATACCGTTAACTACAACAATAAGACAGTTGAATTTTCATCAACTGAACCCTTGTGGGTGATGTTTTCTACCGGTTGTTTACCAGATAAAACCGGTTTTTGGGATACGATAAAATTTTATCCAGACACTTATAAAGTAGTCTGCGACAAAATTTATAGTGGATACGATTATAAAGAGTATAATCCCTTTTATGCCTTAGGGGATGACTACCGGGTTGCTGCCTTTGATGTACCAGTATCAGCACTGTCAGATCAAATTAATGGCTTACAAATTTTGGGTTGGGGGGGACATTATCCCTTTGTGCCAAGCCATTCCCAACCGCCGGAATTATTGCCCAATATTATTGCCCAATACGGCAAAAACCCAGTGCTCCATAAAGATAATGGTCGCTGGTGGGATCCAGTTTATTTTAAATGGATTCAGGAAGCTCTAAAAACTAGTATCTCCACCCGCTCAGAAATTTGCCGGGATTTACTTCAACGTGAACCGTGGGACTTGTTCGTGACCGGTTTCGGTGAAACTCACAGTGCTGGTCATGACCTGTGGGACCGCAGCCAACCAGATCACCAGCTCTACCCTTACCAGAGCAAAAAGAATGGTAAGGCTGGAGACCCCATGCTGAAAATCTTTGAAGCGGTGGATGATGCGATCGCAAAAATTATCGCTGCCGCCCCTAAAGATGCGTATATCTTGTGTTTCGCAGTTCATGGCATGGCTGCCAATGTTACCGATTTGATGAGCATGATGTTCCTGCCAGAATTGATCTATCGGTATAACTTCCCTGGTAAATATGCCATTACTCCCAGCAAAATCGGAGTAACTCCCCCACCACCAATTACTCGTCCAATCCGCAACTCTTGGCCAGGGGAAGTATGGCGAAAGATTTATGAACCCAATCCCATCAAGCAGTTGTTCAACACCTGGACTCATAAAGCCTTTTTACAATCTGGTGAGCACGGTTTACTCTCTCCTTATCCCCTCATGAAGCACAACGTGCAATTGGGTTGGATGCCAGCTACTCTATATAGTCCCTTGTGGCCAAAGATGAAAGCCTTTGCTTTACCCGCCTTTGCTGATGGACATATTCGCATTAACCTCAAAGGACGGGAACGAGATGGTATTGTTGACCCTTCCGAGTATGATGCTCTGTGCGATAACCTAACAGACTTCCTTTATCGCCTTACCGATGGTAGGACAGGAGAACCATTAGTTAAACAAGTAGTGCGTACCCATAACGTAGCCACAGATGATAACCCCAAACTCCCAGATGCTGACCTAGTAGTCGTATGGAACGAGTGTCCCACAGATGTAGTGGATAGTCCTGATGTGGGACGCATTGGTCCAATTACCTATAATCGTCCTGGTGGTCACCGAGCCAGAGGCTTTTTGATGGCAAGCGGACCAGGAATTACTCCAGGTTCTAGTTTGCCAGAGGCTCATCCTGTAGATATAGCCCCAACCATCTTGACCTTGATGGGAGCACCGATTCCAGACTACTTTGATGGCAAATCTCTACTTACTCCGACTTTATCCATCTCAGCCTGAGATATAAATCAACCCTAGGGATAGGGTGTAATTTCCCTATCTGGGGAATTCCTGAGTCTCTTAGATTCAGCCGGTTTAAGAGTGTAGATCCACTCTTAGCTGGCCAGATGCTACTAACTTGAAACAATGTGATTCATTGCCCTAGTTTGCAAGTATAGGATTTACCCATTGAAATCCGACCATTGCAGATTTAGATTAGGTTTTGTATACAGGTTGTCTTTTCAGTAACACAATTTTTGTATAAAGTAAGCTTTTGTAGAACACGAGCAGTGGTTAATATCGAGTTCAGGAGTATTAGTAATCTTAGGTTATGGTTTACCCAAAACCTGTGAAGTCAAGCAATATCAGGGTTTTCAAATGCCATAATCGTACGGCATCTTGATTATTTCTTCACCAGCAAGCTGGCTACGGTGAAATCCCTAGTTTAATTATACCACAAAGAAGCCTCCAAACATGATATATGTCCTGAACTAGTAACTTTTTGCATATAATATTATGACTACAATCTTAAACCTACAAGTTTTTACTACACGCCAGGGTTCATGAGAAAACTGTTGGCATTTTTTGAACCGATTTTCACTACTGTTTCCTTGGTGCTCTATTCAGGAGGAGTACTCACTGTAATTTTATCAGGAGGCAGAAGTGAGGGGGATGTCATACAAGAATTTGATTCCTCCCTCAGTAGATTGCTGTTCGTATTAATTTATCTCGTTACCTGTTTCCTCCTAACACTACGGTGGAAAAAGGTACTTTATGTCCTCAGTCAAGATAGGTGGCTCAGTCTGTTGGTGGGGATAGCAGTAGTATCTGTTTTCTGGTCTTCTGAACCAACAACCACTATCAACCGTACTGTTGCCCTAATTGGCACAACATTGTTTGGTGTTTACTTCGCCACCCGCTACACCATCAAAGAACAGCTAGAAATGCTGGGTTGGACATTCGGAGTAGCAGTATTGCTCAGTTTTCTGTTTATTGTAGCTTTGCCGAAATACGGGATTATGGGGGGAGTTCATGCTGGAACTTGGCGAGGAATATACGTTCATAAAAATGTTCTTGGCAAAGTAATGGTTCCCAGTGCAATCGTATTTTTGCTCCTGGCTATTCGGGGCAAAAAAAATAATTTACTGTTGTGGGGTGGGTTTGCATTTTCCGTACTTCTTTTACTATTTACAACTTCAAAAACTGCACTGGTTAGTCTTACAATTATGTTATTTTCTCTATATCTATACCGGATGTTACGGTGGCGATATGAGCTACTAATTCCGGCTATATTTGCCATGACAACATTCGGAGGCAGCGTCTTAATCTGGTTGTTAGATAATGCAGACGCTTTGCTAGGTTCAATCGGTAAAGATGCTACTTTAACCGGTCGTACAAAGCTATGGCCCTTCGTATTGGACATGATTCATAAACAGCCGTGGCTTGGTTATGGCTATGGTTCATTCTGGAATGGATTGAATGGTGAATCTGCTTATGTCTGGCGTGCAGTATTGTGGCCAACCCCCAACGCCCACAACGGCTTACTTGACGTATGGCTAGCTTTAGGAATCTTGGGAGTCTTAATCTACCTGATTGGATTTAGTTTTAGTTTACTAAAAGCTTTTACTATAGTCCGTGTAAATAAAACATCAGAAAATCTATGGCCATTATTGTTCTTAACCTATACCGTTTTAGCCAATATCACTGAGACATCAGTGATGATACAAAACAATATCTTTTGGGTACTGTACACATCTGTAGCTCTTTCGGTTCTTATTCCATTAGAGCCACAACAAAACATATTGAAATGAATGAAAATTATCAGTTATTAGTCAGCATTGTAATCAACAACTACAATTACGGTCAGTTTCTACCCCAAGCAATTGACAGTAGCCTGAGTCAGACTTATCCAAATACCGAAGTCATTGTGGTAGATGATGAGTCCACTGACAACTCTCAGGAGATTATCAATAGCTACGCTGATCAAATTACTCCTATCCTAAAAAAAAATGGTGGGCAAGCATCGGCGCTCAATGCCGGTTTTTATGTCAGCCGTGGGGAGATTGTAATTTTTTTAGATGCTGATGATTACTTATTCCCTAATGCGGTGTCCGAAGTGGTCGCCGTTTGGAAACCAGGGGTAGTACAGGTACAATATCGTTTAGAGTTGGTTAATGCCCTTAGTGAATTCATTGGTATCCATCCAGCTCCAGACATAAAATTTGATAGTGGCACCGTTTGGCCAATTTTGTTGGAGAAGGGAAAGTACAGCAGTACTGTAACCAGTGGCAATAGTTTTGCACGGTCAGCACTAGCTCAAATTTTTCCTATACCCGAATCAGACTTTACCATAGCTGCTGATGGTTATCTAGTCACCCTGAACCCATTTTATGGGCAAGTGGTATCCATTGAAAAACCCCTTGGGGCATACCGACAACATGGGAATAATTTGTGGGCTTTTTCTAAGGGAACCATTCCCATTGAACGGTTCCGTAGGTCTATCAACCATGATTTCATAAAGTATAACTATTTAGTACGCAAGGCAACTGAGTTAGGCTATCACGTATGCCCAGATTTGAGCTTTCGTGACCCCAATCATTTAATTCACCGTATCGCTTCTTTACGGCTAGATCCTCACCATCATCCTTTTGCTTCTGATTCCCCTTTAGTTTTAGCTTACAAAGGATATTCATCAATCTGGAAATATTCTAAATTTAATTGGCCAAAAAAGCTACTCTGGAGTCATTGGTTTCTGTGGGTAGGAATCATGCCCCATAGTATGGTAAAACCAGTAATATATTGGCTCCTTTGTTCAGCATCTCGTCCTACAATTATTCTCTGGCTAGTGAAAATAATTCGTATAGTGAAAAGCTTATTGACCTATAAACAATTGACTTCTTAACTCATAATCATTATACTGGACACTAGTTGAAGTATGTGATTAATATAAATAGATAAAACAAAAATATATAATTAATGTATATTAGCCTAGATTTAAATTTTGGTTTTCAAATTATTCTCTGACTATAAAAAAAACTGTGTTTATAGATAAATTTGTGTATAAATAATCAGCTAAATTACTTAGAATAATCAGCATTATAGTCAATTGTTTTTGGGATTTTTATCTAGGTAGAATTAACTACGAAATAGCAATGCGATATCACGAGAGAGTTTTTAGTGACTTTACCTAACTTTTTAATCATTGGAGCACAAAAGGCTGGAACTACCTGGTTAGCCCATAATCTGAAGGAACATCCTGAGGTATTTATACCTGGCGATGAGATTCATTACTTTAATAAAAGGTATAATCTTAACCAAGGTATTGAATGGTATAAAGAACACTTTGCTGATGTTAATGGGGAAAAAGCAATTGGAGAAAAAACTCCTAATTACTTATGGATCGATCCATTACCTGATGCCCAGGGTAAAGTCTACTATGACCCTCTTGAAGAAATTACCTATTCCCATCGGCTAATCTACGAAACATTGCCCGAAGCAAAACTTATTGTAGTCCTAAGGAATCCAGTTGAACGAGCCATTGCTGCTGTAAATCACTTTATCAAAAATGGAGTAATATCTCTTAATAATGACCTTGACGAGCTATTAGTTGGTGATAAACACACCCTAGTTGAGCGCTATGGCATCATCGATATGGGACGATATTATCGCCAACTCCAAGCCTACTATGACTACTTCGATCCTAAGCAAATGCTAATTCTAGTCTTTGAAGAAGAAATTGCTCAAAACTCAGAGGATTCTCTAAAAAAGGTTTGTGAATTCCTTGAGATAGATTCTTCCTTTGATTTTAGTAAAAAGTCTAAGAAAGTCCATCAAAGCACTAGTTCACCAATTGCTCGTCATCTAGGAACCCGTTTCCCATTTATGCGTGGCTTAATCAATCGTGTTGATCAACGCTTACCCTTACAACACCAAAAGCTTCGGCCTAGTCCATCAGCAATTCAAAAACTCTACACCATCTATGCCAATGACAATCAAAAGCTCTTCAAATTATTGGGGCGGGAGATATCGGCATGGTATAGGAAAGAATTAGTGGGACTAAGCAGCTAGTCAGCCTAAGGGTGAGCATAATGAAAAATTAGCCATATAAGCAGGGATAAATCAGATAATAGATAAGTTGCCTTCATAGGTATTATGATGCTAACTTTTAGAGTAATATCTTTGATGGCAACTTGGTATAATTCATACCAAGTCGCTGATTGTATTATTGGTCTGGGTAATCAGAGATAATTTTATATCAATGATCAATGTGGCAGTAAATACTAGCAGCAAAAAGGTATGATATAAACTACTTGATATGAATTTTAAATCCCTCAAATCCAGGCTCATTGGCATATTTCATAAATCCCTAGTACGTAACACGTTGTGGATGCTCTTGGCTAAATTTATGAAGATGATTGTCCAAGCGGCCTACTTCGTGATGATTGCTCGTACTCTTGGTGCTCAACAGTATGGGTTGTTTGCTAGTTTGACGGCTTTAGCGGCGATTATATCGCCTTTTGCTACCTGGGGGAGTGGAGATATTTTAATTAAAAATGTCTCTAGAAACCGAGCCTTATTCAAGGAATACTGGGGCAATGCGCTGTTGATGATTTTTACCTCTAGTTTGGTGCTAATTGTTTTAGTGATGCTTATAGCGCCAGTTATTTTACCAGAAGAAACCTCCCCCCTGCTAATATTTTTCGTATTTTTGTCTGACTTACTATTTTTAAAAATTTTATCCACCGCTGGTCAGGCATTTATCGCAGTCAGTCAGCTTAAGCACACCGCCCAGATTCATTTTTTACTTAGTCTAAAAAACTTAGTGGCAACACTTTGTTTTGTTAGCTTCTTTCAGACATCAGATATTTTAGTTTGGGGAGCTTTATATATGGCTAGTACAGCAATAACAGCTGGGCTTGGATTTTTGATGGTACATCGGATGTTAGGCACTCCTAAATTGGCAATATCAAAGATCAAGCTGGAGATACTTCAGGGATTCTACTTTTCTGTCAACCTTTGTGCTGAAACGGTTAACAATAATGTAGATAAAACCATGCTGGCGCGTCTTTCTACATTACAAGCTACAGGTATATATGCTGCTGCATACCGTTTAATCGATGTGGCATTTGTTCCTGTACAATCTCTGTTAGCAGCTTCCTATGCCAAGTTTTTTCAGCAGGGAGCCGCTGGCATCGGAGGAAGTCTCAATCTGGCCAAGCGTCTATCACCAATTGCTGGTATGTACGGAATAGCTGCTGGTATCGGGTTGTTTATCTCCGCTCCAATGGTACCCTACATCATAGGTGAAGACTATAGGGAGGTAGTCAATGCCTTACGTTGGTTAGCACCGATACCGTTTTTCAAAGCCATGCAGTTTTTTGCGGCGGACACCCTGACTGGTGCTGGATTTCAAGGGTTGCGTAGTAGCATACAAGTAACGGCAGCTCTGTTGAACTTTTCGTTAAACCTTTGGTTAATTCCTCTGTATTCATGGAAGGGAGCTGCTTGGTCAAGTTTAACCTCAGATTCATTGAGGATGCTCAGCTTATGGTTATTAGTGTTTGTCTTATATCGGCAAGAGGTGAGCAGAAGCAAGCGCCTTCAAGAATCTGAACATTAATCTTTATCCCCTTTATCTAAGAGGGATGCAACATAAGATTTTTGGGTAATTGATCCTAGGTAATTGCTCATGGGTAATTGCTCATGGGTAATCGGATCGCAATTACCCATTACCTTCGGTGATTTTTACAAACAATTTGCTGTTACTTATAATGACATTTAACTTTCTTTAATAAAGCTTTACATAATTTGTCCGGATATTCTCTTAGAATCAACTACAGCTAGTAATAAGTCTCTGGCAAACCCAATCAGCACGTTGGCTTGCTTTTAATTCCTACCTCGGACTTCTAACTAAAGTCTGGGCAAAATGCTATTCCTCGTGCTTTTGACAACGCTCTTAAGCAATCAATTATACCCAGTGATCGACTATAACTCTCTACTATGGCAGGTAGCAGTTAGGTAAATAGTTAGTCTAAAAGAGTTTGCGTACTCCTGTTTATCAAGTAGTTCGTCCAGTGACTCTACAGTATTTATAGTCTATGACTAGCATCACCAAAATGCCTCAATTCTTGATGCAGTCCCTCATGGTTTGGGTTCTGTGTGCGGAACCTGCCTCCGCACCTTGTAAGCCCGGTGGGAAGCCCCTTTGGCGGCGCTACCTCCCCAAGACCGCGCTACCTCCCTGCATCGCTTCCAAGCCCTGACTACTATATTGCTCCGATTAATAAAAAGGGGTATCTTGGCGACGGAGTTCCGATTCATATATTTTCAAAATCTGAATTATTCAAAGGGTTGGATATTGCTTAAAAATTTAGGCTGTATTTAAATAGTAATTTAGATATAGATAATCACTATAAAGTTGTTCTAATAACTATTATTTTAAATAGTTGTAAAATAATAGTTATTAACTATGCTCAATTTATGGTAAGCAGGTGCACAAAATTAATTACCTATTTTTGACATAATAAGATAGAATTGG
>WTKN01000214.1 GCA_011524395.1 Moorena sp. SS36440bin_2 | reverse complement strand
TTACGAAGTGTTGCCTTGAATTCTGCTGGAGCAGAATGATTGCTATTCCTCGGTGCACCCCTCCGGGGAAGTGACAACATGCTCTGGACATTCAAGCCGGAGGTGGCGATCCCCTGACGGGGTGACAAATAGCGTTAAAAACCTTACTGGGTGTGGGGTGATTGGTGTAGGAAAACATCCTGGGGGGTAACATGCAAGCTGAAATCCTTAGGGTTTGTCAAGAAATAAGTTCATGGTTTTTGAGCAGATTGAGACCGAGGATAAATCATGTAATTCCACTGGAAATGGGACGATGGGTCAAGTTGACTGCTTCGGCTTGCTGAGTCCACTCTTGCCCAGGGTTTTTGAAATTCCCAATTAGCTCTTTCTTCGCCGCTAGCCATCGCCGTTGCTGTTCATCCAGGCGGCTCATCAACAGATTGAGTTGCTGATGTTGCTTTTGGATGGTTTTGTTTCCCTGATGACACTCCCAACACTTGCACTGATTAGTTGATCAATTCTTATGATAATTTGCATCAAAGCTTTATTTAGTAAGCTTTTCAGAGGTCATGTCACCCCCTCAGCTTGTTCAACCCCATTTTCGGAGGGGATTTCTTAATAAAACTTTATACAAAATCTGGTTTTATCCGTTGACGAGAGCCGAAAATACGGTAATATACTTAGTAGTCCTAAATATATTTAGAAATCAATCTGTTTAGGACTAGCCAAAGTCTACAATTTCAGGAGAATTAATCATGACCACTAAAGCAGTATTTTATCACGCAGGATGCCCAGTATGTGTTACAGCAGAAGAGCAGTTTGCGGAAAGTCTCGATCCCTCGAAATATGAAGTGGAAGTAGTGCATCTCGGCAATGAAAAATCACGCATTGCTGAAGCAGAAAAGGCAGGAGTAAAATCCGTTCCAGCTTTAGTGATTGGGGCAACACCTTTTCATATCAATTTCGGAGCATCTATCAGCGATCTAAAATAATTGCGCGCCGAAATTGCTCTTTAATTTTTACCTAGGAACTGATCCTGTTTACTATATGGCGTAGATCTAGCCAAGCTGTCACAAGGGGCAATAAGCGCTGCCAACGCTCGCTGTGTAAGTGTTTAACCCATCGGAAGTTGGGGGAGTTTCCCACATCCAAATATGGTAGCCTTCGGCTACAAGCCGCAAAACTGAGGCGAGCGCAGAAAATATAAAACCATAAAAGCCTCATTCAGTAAAGCTTTTAGAGTTTTTATTTTATAGCAAATCATGCCCAGACAGTCCCAAAAACTGAAAGCGGCAAAATTATCTAGATTGCCCCTCATGACACTTTTGCTAGTTTGGCCCCTATATGTAGTCGGCTCAAAACTACTAGTATAAACTTAGATCTCCATCTTGACATCTCGTAAAACTGCATGTATCATATATATTCGCTCCGGTATAACAAGTTATAGGAAATAGGGAACAGGGAATCAATACTTTCCAGTATTATTTGTAAATAAACGACTCCCGAAGCGCTATAAATTGCCATCGATAGATAAGCTTATGTCTATGGTAGTTGTGCCAAGTCTTTCAAGAGGCAAGTCACTTAATTCTTTGAGATCTGGCGCTCCCCAGCTGGGAATGCTGCGAGCTTGTTGTTCCAGTCTTTAGGGGCAAAGTCTTATCAGTGAAGGATAAATCATGGAAGATCTGACAATTTTTCAAGAATTCGCGCCATTGGGTTTAAATGAGGGCTCCTTCTGGGGTGGAAATGGGCTTCTTTCTGGAGTTTACGACCTAATTTTAGGATCATCACATGGACTCGAGCCTATAGGAGCTAAAACTTTTGAACTGGAACCCATCTCAGTGGATTATAACCTTTTCCAAGGTTCAGCATGGCTCGGCAATGGTCACACAAATATCATCATTGGGCACCATGCAAACCATCCTTTGGTAGGATATGGCTCAAATGACAAAGATCCTCTAACAGGTGATGCAGACAGCGATGGGGATGTAGATACCGACGATCTAGGTCTGATCCTTCGCGCCCTTCGAACTCAAGTGGAGTCTGGAGATCCCCTTGATGTGAATGGAGATGGAAAATTTACAACAAAAGATGCCATAAAGGTTTTCAGAAAACTGTTTAGGAATGATGACTATGAAGCACCATTACTCTCAGCAGATCTGAGTAACGATACTACTAATGATGGTGGAACCAATAGCGATCGCATTACAGCAGATCCTTCTATAAGCGGAGTTGTTACTGATGCGAGCCAGGTAACGAGGCTTTATGGGAGCTTGGATGATGAAAATTTCACCGATATCACCCATACGGTGAACCCAGACGGTAGTTTCTCTCTAAATCGGCCTCTGCTAGAGCAAATCAATGGTTCTGCACTGGGAGATGGAGAACAAACCCTTCACCTACAAGCAAAAGACCAGTGGGGAAACCTCGCTCATTTCGATGTAGATTTTACCCTGAATCGGGTTCTGTATACGGTTTCTAGTGAAGATAGCCGGGAATTAGCACTGGTTAATACTGAAACAGATCAAATGATCCTGCTTCCACTAGATGATATTGAGGGTTGGGAAGAGGTTGAGACACAACTTCGTTCCACTGAACCCCGTTATTTTGAGGCTGAATTGACTCCAGAACAGGTTTATATCCCCGAAGGCGAACCAAGTCCCATCGGAAGCGGTGCGAGCGGAATCATGAAGCTTGTTTTAGATCCAACCGGAGCCAACTTTGGCAAAGAAGGACCTGCGATTAAGTATACCATTGAGTTGGAAGGAGTAGACCTCGGTGGAACTTCCACAGAGACAACCGCAGACGATGTGACTGCTATTCACCTCCACTCTGGCTCTCAAGGAGCTGAACGTATTGGGCCACATACCCTGAATATTTTTGGTCTACCAGGTGAAGATGATGATGATGCGGTGTTCGATTTTGAGAACAACACCATCACTGGGATCTGGGATAATCTTGACTCAATTAATTCTGCCAACAACTCTAATACCTCCAATGGTGTCCCAGATCATCACTTGAGCGATGTCCTGAGTGGCATAGAACCCCTGACCACCAAGACAGTATCTGAATATGCTGACGAACTGTTGGCTGGCAATCTCTATTTACAGGTACATACAAACGAATTTGACATTCCAGGGGGAGTCTTACGGGGTCAAGTTGAAGAAGTTCCTGGAGACGGAACATACGAAGCTTCTACTGAAGGCTTTATTGAATCTACTTTTGTCGAGCATATCCTGATTACTCCTGACGAGCAGAAGATTTATATGACGGTGAATGGTTCCCTGCAAATTGCTAACGCTATTGTCGGAGCCGAAATCCGTTCCCTTGACTGGGAGGCCGGAACTGCTGACTTGAGTGTTGTCTCTACTTTTAAGACGGCTGAAGCGGGGGAACCCACTGTTTATCCCATAGGTTTATCTCAGGTCGATGATAGTCAACCGATTCAGTCCTGGCCTGCACAGGCTTGGAACCAGGTTCACGGCCCGTCTATCCAGCCTGGGTCACCTATCATCCAGTTCTCCCAGTGGACGAGTGATCGCCTCTTTTTTATTAACGATGAGACTAACGAACTTGTAGAAGGCTTTGACCCGCTGGTGATTGAAGGAGTTACCGAGCAAACCCACGGTGTGTTCTACAACCCCTCCGGTACGATTGCCTTGTCACCAAGTTACTACTGGGATCTCTATGACATTGATTTATACAAGGTTAATCCAGACAATACCGTGAGCTATGAAGATAATATCACTCTTAGCTCCCCTGAGGGCAATGGTGCATTCACCCACTATGTCAGTTGGATTGACGATCGCTATGCCTACACTGCCAACATGCAGTACGGTCCAACTTCCCTGACTCCAGAAGGTGTTGATATTGTTGGTCCGGGAATTTGGCTGATCGATGCCGTTGAGGGAACTGCAGAGCTGATTATTGGTACGGCAGCTACTGCTGATGACACGGGTATTTTCCGCAATCCTTCTGACCTGATTGTCGTGGGGGACAAGCTGTATGTTGCTGAAGAAGATTCTTTAGATGGCACCTTTGGTGAAGACGGTTATATAGCGGTGTATGACATCAGTGACAAGGATAACCCAGAGTTTATCAAGCGTCTTAAGCCTGGTGAAGACTTGCCTGCAGATTTCCAGATTGCCCACGGTTTGAGTCCTTCAGCCGATGGTAGTGCGGTTTACGTGGCCAGTTACCGCTCCAATTACCTGATCAAGATCGATACCGAAACAGATACGGTTGCTAAGGTCTATAGCTCGGAAGACGGACTTCAAGGAGTTCACGGTGGCTTTGCTGCTGGTGCTTCTCGCTAAGTAGTAACAGGGTGGGGAGTTCGCTGCTTCCCACTTTTATAATCAGCTGCTGAGCATGTATAGCAACCGCCTTGGCAGTTAGGACGTAGAATTATAGCCGTTGTCATTAAGCTGGAACACAGCAGCAGAAGTAATAGGTAAACCCGTTGGGTAATCTAAATTGTTTCTACGTATTTATACGGAATCTACATTGATGCAAACGGCTATAAGTATGATCGTGACCTGCTCTGCCATGGCTAAACACGACTTGGCAATTTATAGCGCTACGCGCTGACGTATTTACAAGCTGACGTATTTACAAATACTGAAAAGCCGCATCGGCGGCTTGATAAATCTTCAAATCATACTTAGGTAGCTCTTTTCTGATTGCTTTATGAAACGTTTTCTAAAATTGGCTAGTTTAGCCCTCGCGATCTCAAGTCTTGCTGTTTCTTTAGCAGTTTTCGCTCAAGAACCAATTAATTCCGTTAACTCTCTTGGTGTAAGTCCCGATGCAGTTTTCGCTCAACAACCAATTAATTCCGTTAACTCTCTTGGTGTAAGTCCCGATTTAGAAATTAGCCAAGCTAATGTTAGCTATCTGTCTGATTTAGACTTATTAGTCTTTGAAGAACAAGTAAAAGGCACTATTGGTAACACACTCCCCAATGCGGCTGGTCAACTAGATACGGCTCCCGTTCTGGGTTATGTATTTCCCACTACTCTTAAACCAGAAGATGTGGGTTTTAACTCTACAGAGGGGATTGTGGCTTTAGCAGCTACTTCCCATCCCGATTTCGATGATACTCCCTTGTGGGATGAGAATAACAATAATAACTATGGTGATGATGGTAAGATGTTTCACACTCACTGGGTTGTCTTAACTCCAGATGAACGAGTTCCAGGTGGTTTGTCCGTAAAAGAGTTTGAGAAAGAAGATGACAGCGTAGTCCTTCCGCCTACTAACCCAGGGATGCAAATGTATATGGATTCTCCAGGGTTTTGTGTTGTTTCCAAAAAAAATTCCCTCAAGATTTTAGTCCCTGCTGAAAGAGTTAATCACAAAATTAACTTTAAATTTGATGGCGTAACTGCCTACATGGAAGTTAATACTTCTGATTCAGAAAGACCGTTACTTGGTGTTTATCAAGTCTATAGTGTTCGTTCTGGTGACCTCAGCCTTCCTTACTCCATTCAGCAACGTTAAATGTAGCGCCTCGCAAATAATCAGCCTATAGTTTCATATTTGCGAGCCGTTACATTTACCCGATTCCCAAGATCACAGGCAACAGTCCAAGCAATCTGAATTTTTTGCGAGTTTATCAGAGTCAGACTCCATCTTCACCTATACTTTTCAAGTTCAGCAGAGAAGCTGTCACGAAGGGCCAATCATCCTGCCCGAGAATGACTGCCATTGCTCGGTGCAAGTCTCCGGGGAGGCTGCAATATGCTCTGGGCATTCAAGCCGGAGGTGGCGATCCCCAAAGGGGGCATCCACTAAAGCACAGTAATGAGGGCGATCAGAGTCTGAGTAAATATTAGCTCGAAAGAAGCGGCAGGTAACGCACATCTTTGAAACCGGAATTTCTCCTCGTTCCTGAAGTGCTCGTACCATCTTAATCAAGCCACGGAAGAAGACATCAGTTTCCTCCTGTGAAAGCTGATCCACAGCAGCTAGCAAGAAGTCGGGCCAACTAGCTGCATTTTCTGCTTCTTGCTGTCCTTTTGGTGTCAGGGTAATGGCGATCGCCCGTCTATCATCTGGCGCTTTACCTTTCTTAATTAAGCCCTTTTCCACAAGTACTGCCACTGCATCGCTTGCTGTTGCTGGTTTGACTGCCAGTCCATCAGCTATTTCCGATAGTCGCATGGGCGAT
Organism: Moorena sp. SS36440bin_2; assembly: GCA_011524395.1. Lineage (GTDB taxonomy): Bacteria > Cyanobacteriota > Cyanobacteriia > Cyanobacteriales > Coleofasciculaceae > Moorena. The sequence continues at coordinate 11,159 of WTKN01000214.1, read as the reverse complement.
GACGAGCGTGATCGCAGTAGAGCAAGAATTTGACCTTGGGTTGGCGTGAGCCCTTGTAAACCTGCATCTTGCCAAGCTTTACTTTTGAGAGCGAGACTGATTTTAGCAAGACCAGCGATTACTTTCTGCCCAACGGCATTCTTTGACGTATCGAACGGGTTAGTGATGATAATTTCTCCTTAATAATGCCTAGGGTAAACCCATCTTATTTTAAAATACCTACTGGATATGAGATTCATACCATAAGTAGTTTTGCTGATTAATTTTTCAATCTTTGTTAGGTGCGCTCTTACCATTAAGAATTAAATTCCCATAGCGCCTTTGGAGCGCACCTCAGCCATGGAAAGCGTGAGTGAGTTAAACCCCCGTGAGGCCACTGCATCGCTTCTGAATAAGGTTTCTATACTTTAGATGGGTTTGTCCTGTAATAATGCCTCGATATTATTAAATGCTAAACAAGGATATGAAAATAGTCAAGCCTAATCCCAGGGGGTCTTATTCAACCCAATTATCCGAGGGGTTTTCTTTATAAAAATTTATACAATATCTGGTTTTATCCGTTGATAAAAGCGCAAAATGTGTTACTATAATTAGCATTCCTAAATATATTTATAATTCAATCTGTTTAGGACTACCAAAAGTCTAGAATTTCAGGATAATTAATCATGACGACATCCCGTTCGACAACATCTTTCAGAGCCAATTCTCGACCGTTAGAACTTCTGTAACGATTTTTAGGGGAGTCTTAGTCTAGAACAGATGGAATTGCTTCGAACCGAAGAGGTCTATTGAGTAGTTCACCGAGATGGTTGGCTATAACATACATTTTAGTGATGCAGTAGCCTTGCCATTTGTATTGCTCTAGAAAGCCAAAAGTAAGGGCATCTATTCTAATTCATACTTTCAAAACACCGGTGCGCTTTCAGACAAGACTCTTTCAGCTAAACTGGCTGATGTAAATGTTAAATATCAGATAATACTAAGGGTGATATTAGCTAGTTTATTACTCATTTATTTTTCGTATTTCAGACTAATAATCCCTTGATAAATCCCTCAAAGCTTATCTAACCCTGACCCTAACCCTGATAAGTGCTAGGAGTTTAGGGGAATAGTATCAAAATATTACCAATAACTAATAATTTTTGCCATATAAATTAACATACGCAGTCTTGCTATAACTTACGGCAATTCATTCTTTAATTTTCAGCAAACTAAGGTCAATATCTTTGACCTTAGTACAGCCACTTAAGGCCATGGCTATCTCTAATTCATCCCGTAACAATTGCAAGACATGGCGTACTCCAGCAACTCCTACTACAGCTAATGCCCATAACACCGCACGACCTACCAACACCGCGATGCACCCAAGGCTAACGCTTTGAGCACATCAGTGCTTCGACGGATACCCCCATCGATTAATACCGGTAGTTGATTTCTCACAGCTGCGACCACTTCGGGTAAGGCATCGATCGCTATAAAGAGCGTGGGATTTGCTTTGAGGACAAATAGCTCAGTTTTTAAATAGTAAAATTAGGATAATAATAAGTACACTTTAATTAACTAAAATACTACCTTCTCTTACCAATTCGCTAACTTTACCTGGCATTGTACAACGAAGATAGCGTGGTTGTGCCCCGATAGAGCATGACGTTTGAAAGTCCTCACTTTTGTTTATCCAGCCGCCAACGCATTTCTTTAAAGCAAAAGTAGTGCTCCAACATAATCGAACAGACCATCGAGCAGTGATTGGCACACTTCCATTACTAATAGAACCTCTGGTCAGAGAAGAGACTTTGATGTTACTAACCCACTTCTGTTTTGAATCAACATTGAAACTAGGATTAGCAGATATGAAATTATCAAGCTCTTGTCCCAGAGTGCCTGTTTCCGGAAGGCGTACAGAAAATATTCCATCCTCAAAGTTTGCACTACGTCCAGAGGCAATCAAAAAATCATTGCTTTGACCTATCCCTTCACTGGTTGACTGACTAGGAGATGTATAGGCAAAGGTTTCCAGTGGTTTGGGAATATCTACTACGGCTAAAGTGGTGATAATGGATGCTAAACCAAGGGTGCTTAATAAGTTCGGTAGTTTCATTAATTTTTCGGTCTTTTTAGGATTTTATTGGTTTGGTAATAGCACCCTATTTTTTATGATAAAAAATTGATATAGCGCTGCATCGCTGCTCCCTGTTTCCTAAAACAATGATGCACAATAGTTGCCTATTTCACTTTCCAATAGATAAATCGATTAATATCAAAGCTTATATAACCCTGATTATCACCCTGATAAGTGGCGGTAATTTACTGAGATAGTAGTATAAAACTATTACCAATAAATAGTAATTTATATAGTAATTTTCCTAATCAAAGATAGCATACCTATTATTTATATAATATCAGCCAACTCATTGATATTACTAAGCCAAATGTATTATTAGTGATTAATTATTGGTGAGTAGTTATTGGTTAATTGCTCTGGTCAATGTTTAATTTTAACCAAACTACGGTCAATATCCTTGACATTAGTACAGCCACTTAAGGCCATGGCTATATCCAATTCATCTCGTAACAATTCCAAGACATGGCGTATTCCCGCAACTCCTGCTACAGCTAATCCCCATAACACTGGACGACCTACCAACACCCCTGATGCACCCAAGGCTAAAGCTTTGAGCACATCAGCCAGTCAGTATAGGTAGCTCACGTACTGGATTGGTAGAGATTGAATTCTCTGTTTGTAGATAGCACTGTCTAAGCCATCACCATCATTGGGATTCCAACCTTTTTTGTTGATTATTTCGTTGATAGTATCAAGGCGTTTTACTGTTTCTGGGTGGGTTCTTAGCATTGCCGGTGTATTGCCTTTGGTTAATTTTTGGAGAAATCCAGTCATGCCTGAGGGAGCGTAGCCAGCACGGTGCAACATTTCTAATCCCTTGCGGTCTGCTTCATATTCCTGCTGACGTCCTCGGGGAAGAGAGAAGGCGATCTTTTTAAGATCAGTTATAATTGCTTTGTACTTGACTTCACTATTTACTTCAAGGTTCCTGTCTTTGATAATCTGGCGCAGCTTCTCTATGCTGTGTTTGCTAGTAATGTGAGCAATTTCGTGAGCTATCACAGCAGCTAACTCAGCTTCATTTTCTACCTCTTTCAGCAATCGAGTATGAACATAAACAAAGCCACCTACCGAGGCAAAGGCATTTATAGTGTTGTCCTTGACTACTTGAAAGGTATAGGGAAAATTGGGGCGATCGCTATAGGGGATTAATCTCTGACCAATGTCTTGGACGTATTCAGTGATTTTGCGATCGCTGTAAATCTCCAGCTCTTGAGCAACTTCTTGTTGATTCAAACACTTACCCAGCTCTAATTCTTGTTGATCAGACATGGTGATTAACTGAATTATCTTAATTCCTGGATCACCATCCAACAACCCACATAAATCAAATGCTGATGAAGTATTGCCTAACCCTACCCCTAGAGCGAGTCCCACAACTAGCAGAATCAGCAGGTAAAACCATCGACGAGGGGAAGCACGCTTAATCCAAAAGAATGGGTTTAACATAGTCGTCTATTTGAATAATCAAAAATAGGCTTGTAAGTATTCATTAATTAAGCTTTCAGCAGTCAGCTTTCAGCAGTCAGCGATTTAGTTAGCACATTTATCATAAGCAGCTTGTCGTATACCTTGGTAATAAATAGATTCAACACCCAAGGAATTTTCCAAAATTATCTCCCACCTTAAGTTAGTAATAAATTTATCAATTATTGTCTTCCATTCTATATCCTGAACTGGTAAAATTATTCCGTAAAAATCACAACTTAACGGTCGGTCAGGAATTAAGGTAAAATCCTGGAATGTCAGCCCTTGTCTTAAGGCTTCTGCCATTAAGAGCATGCCATCACTGGCAAAAGCATCAATATCCCGTTCGACAACATCTTTTAGAGCCAATTCTCGACCGTTAGAGCTTCTGTAACGAGTGTCTACTATGTCAGCTAATGGGTAGGTACTGGAGATTAAGGGATGTGTATTTGAACCAGGAAGGACACCAATTTTTTTACCAGCTAGGGAAGTTTCAGGATTGAATATACCCTTCATTTCGGGTCTGATTAGAAAATGTGTCCCGGAAAAATAAAAAGCAGTGGAGTAAGTAACTCCTGATAGTGGTGGAGCAGTTTTGATCGTATTGGGACCACAATCTAGATGTACCTTGCCATTGGCTACCATCCCATAACGATTGTTAGGGGAGTCTTCGTCTAGAACAGATGGAATTGGTTCTAACCGAACAGGTCTCTTGAGTACTTCACCGAGATGGTTGGCTAGAACATACATTTTAGTCACGCAGTAGCCTTGCAATTGGTCTTGCTCTAGAAAACCAAAGGGAGCGGCATCTTCTCTAATTCCTACTTTTAAAACACCAGTGCGCTTAATTTCAGACAAGACTGTTTCAGCTAAACTGGCTGAGGTAAACGTTAAGGATAAGATAATACTAAGGGTGATAGTGGCTAGCTTATTCCTCATTTCTTTTTCGGATTTCGGACTAATAATTATTTACTGATATTACTTTTCAATAGATAAATCCCTCAAAGGTTACCTAACCCTGACCCTAACCCTGATAAGTGCTAGGAATTTAGGGGAATAGTATCAAAGTATTACCAATAACTAATAACTTTTGTCATGAAACTTAACATGCATAGTCTTGCTATAACTTCAGCCAATTCATTGATATTGCTAAGCTATTTGACTTAGTATTCAGTCATGACAAGATTTAATTAATAAATTAATAAATTTGTCAATGTTTAATCTTAACCAAACTACGGTCAATATCCTTGACCTTAGTACAGCCACTTAAGGCCATGGCTATATCCAATTCATCCCGTAACAATTCCAAGACATGGCGTACTCCCGCAACTCCTGCTACAGCTAATCCCCATAACACCGGACGACCTACCAACACCGCTGATGCACCCAAGGCTAAAGCTTTGAGGACATCAGTGCCTCGGCGGATACCCCCATCGATTAATACTGGTAAATGATTTCCCACAGCTGCGACCACTTCGGGTAAGGCATCGATGGATGCGATCGCACTATCCAATTGCCGACCCCCATGATTGGATACAATGATTCCTTTGGCTCCATGGTCCAATGCCTTGAGAGCATCATCTCCTCGCAAAATGCCTTTGACTAACACTGGTAGAGTAGTGATCGATTGTAACCATTCCAGATCTCGCCATGTCAGTGTTGGGTCAATTTGCTGGGCAAAATAGCTCAATAAACCGGATTCTCCTGCAGTTTTGGGAATTTCCAGACCGGTCATAGTCGCTAAATTAGCCAATTCCATCCCTACCGGTAGAGTAAATTGATTGCGTCGATCCCGTTCCCGACACCCCAACACTGGTGCATCTACGGTCAGACAAAGGGCACTAAAACCAGCTGCCTCCGCCCGTTCCACAAGTCTACGGGTGAGAGTGCGATCGCGATGGACATACAGCTGAAACCATGAGGGATTTTGGATATGGGATCTTGCCTCCTGCTTCTGTTGGCTCTGTTTCCCAGCTAGCGCTACAGCTTCTAACGGTTTAGTAGACATCGTACTCAACACCATGATTGCCCCTACCTCAGCTGTCGCCCTTGCTGTTGCCAATTCACCTTCTGGATTGGCCAGACACTGAAATGCCATGGGAGCCACCAGAATCGGTATGGGGAGAAACTGATCTAGGATTTGTGTACTTAAATCTCGTTGACTCACATCCACCAACATCCGAGGACGGAGTTTTATCTGTTCAAACCCTGCACGATTGTCTCGTAGTGTTACTTGATCCCAAGCACCACTGGCGTAATAATCCAGTGCCATCGACGATAGATACTGCGGCGCTAGGGCTTCGTAGTCGAATAGATTAATGGGTTGATTCAAGGTTGGTTGTTTAGTTGAAGGTTGAAGGTTGAAGGTTGGTTGAAGGTTGAAGGTTGGTTAAAGGTTGAAGGTTGGTTAAAGGTTGAAGGTTGGTTAAAGGTTAAAGGTTGGTTAAAGGTTGAAGGTTGGTTAAAGGTTGAAGTCAGAATGGTGAATTCCAAATTCTAAATTCTAAATTCTAAATTCTAAATTCAAAAATGTTGTTAGCCTTTGGTGTTCGGTGTAGGGTAGGTGGACATCTGGCACCCTTATGAGTAAGGCACCTGACCGAGTGTGAGATTAATTCTACAGGCGTTTAGATCAAGTCCACAAGACAATGGCAAAGATAGCAGAGATAGCCCAGGCGAATTTAGCCCAGGCTAATTTATGCGATTGACCTTGGCCAAAAGGCCACGCGCTTCGCAGCAAAGCGGGACGAAGTCCATCGCGTTTGGTCACGCTTTAGGCAAAGCCGTTCGCGTAGCGTGGCCTACGGCCTCCGCTGCGCGAACGCGATCGCACTATGTAAAACAGTTCATGTATAGCGACTTGTGAGCATTTCAAAGTGCTTACCCATTTATCCGACCCCTAGAAGCTAGAAGGAATCGGCTTTTTGGTTTATTTCTGTAATTTGCTTTTAGTCTTGACAATACAAAAAAGAAAGATAATATAAAGACTAACGGTAAATATATATAAGACGAAAGAAAGCCACAGATTGTTTCTTAAACAAACTTTAACCTAAATTTAACTAAACCTTACGCCATTACTTACCATTACTTAGTAATAGCTCTATAGTCTTGACCAAGTGTGGATTGCGACACCCTAACATTGCTGGGAATTTTTTACAGTGGTCAAGGCGATGAATTTGAAAAAAAATAGCTGGAAGCTAGCTGGCTTGTTTGCCCTAGTAGCCTCAACTGTTGCGTTAGTGGCACCAACAGTTAACTCTCAAGGTACACCCACCGTCAGAATTGATGGGTCTAGCACCGTTTACCCGATTACTGAAGCAGTAGCGGAAGAGTTTCAGGATCTCAAGAAAAATGCAGTACGAGTAACCGTTGGTATTTCTGGAACTGGTGGCGGTTTTAAGAAATTCTGTATCGGGGAAACCGACATCTCTGACGCTTCTCGACCAATTAAAGACAAAGAGAAGGCACTCTGTGCTAAAAATGGCATTGACTATATGGCTATTCCAGTGGCATACGATGCCATTACCGTCGTAGTCAATAAAGGCAATACTGCGGTTACAGACATTAAAGTTGAAGAACTCAATAAAATCTGGGCACCTGAATCTGAGGGAACTGTAACCAAATGGAGTCAAGTAAATTCCGCTTGGCCAGACCTGCCTTTATCCTGGTAATCGCTACGAGGGAGCAATCTGGCTCGACTCCGATGTCAACATTTTAGGTAAGAAAATTGATCCGATAGAAGTGCGGATGCGGATTAGCATGGTATTCCAAAAGCCTAATCCTTTTCCTAAATCAATTTATGATAATGTTGCCTATGGGTTGCGAGTGCGCGGTGAAAATAGACGTCGTCTGATTGAAGACAAAATGGAGAAAGCGTTGCGGGGAGCGGCTTTGTGGGATGAAGTGAAAGACCGCCTCTATGACTCAGCCTATAACCTATCTGGAGGTCAACAGCAACGTCTTTGTATTGCCCGGGCTTTAGTTGCTGACCCAGAAATTATTTTATTCGATGAACCAACCTCTGCTCTTGACCCCATTGCTACTTCCAGCATTGAAGAATTAATTGCTGAGCTCAAAAAACAAGTCACAATTTTGATTGTCACTCACAGCATGCAACAGGCAGCAAGGATATCGGATTATACCGCGTTTATGTACTTGGGGGCAATGATGGAGTTTGGGGAGACTAGGCAAATCTTTGAACGACCCGCGAACTCACAGACAGAAGCTTATATTAGTGGACGAATTGGCTAGAACCTCAGCAGCAGCTGGTTAGGGGATATGCGATCGCCTTTGGCGCAGCAAAGCTGATCGGCGAAGCCGCGCCAAAGGCGATCGCTAGCCAACGCCCTTCGGGCTAATCGCCTTTGGCGCGGCTAATCCTAAACCCTTGCCAAACATACTGCTTTCATCAAATAAAAATTGCTATAATTTTTATTTGATGCCCAGTTTGAGGTAAACCTTGAAAACTGTTGCTGTCTTTTTTGATGAAGCTGGCACCTTTGCCTACCCATTTACTAAAAAAAAGTATATACGACACATTGCCCAACTTGGTGAAGCAATAGAAGCCTGTGGTGCCAATTTTCGTGTTGTTCGTCACCAATCTTCCTATTTAGGGTCAGGAGAATTTTCCCAGAGTTGGGAATTACGAGATGGAGAAGTGATTGAAACAGGTCCGGTCAAAGCTGATGTCATTTTCGATAAAGGATTGTTTATCTCTGATGGAACTATCCCAGTTCTTAACTGTCAGGAAATTAACGAAATTTGCACCAACAAATATAAAACCTTTCAGCTTTTCAGTGATTATTCTCCCCAAAGCTATCTTGTTAACACCAAAGAAGAGTTTTTTGAGGCACTCGATCAAATACCAGGGCAATATAAAGTTGTCAAGCCATTAGATGGTCTTGAAGGCAGAAATGTCCACATTGGAGACAATGACTTCTTAAAGAAACAGGATTGCCCCTATCCCTTATTAGTGCAAGAGTTTATCGATTCACGCTCAGGTATACCCGGTATTGTCAATGGTGTTCATGACTTTCGTGTAGCACTCCTCAACGGGGAAATTGTTCACGCTATAGTACGTACTCCACCTTCAGGTGAATTAGTGGCATCCGTGACTCAAGGAGGGGAGATGTTTGTTGTAGAAATAGAACTTATCCCTAGCACTGTCTTCGAGCTAGTCGAACACATTGAAAAACATATGGTACAGTACGGTAACCGGTTTTATGGCATTGATCTTGCCATAGTTGACGGTCAACCGAAAATCATCGAGCTTAATTCTCGTGTTAGCATTTGGGACAATCAACAACATGAAGTATTCGCTAGCACGAAGAGGAAACTTGCCAAGGTGTTAGTAGCACTTTGATAGTTGATATAGCAGTTATAAATTATAGAATATCACCAATTTTACCAAATATTAAATTATGATCGAGTTTGAAAAAATAATCAACTTAACTGTTGATAAACTCCTTAACTATTTGCAGGAAAATAAAAATACCGACACCAAGGTAATAGATTACAAAAGCCCTCAAACCCTTAAGGAAAAACTCGATTTAAGCTTACCAGAAAACGGAGTTCCCTTAGCGGATTTAATTCCGATTATTGAATCGTACCTCGACCACAGCGTGCGGACTAGTAGCCACAAGTTTTTCAACCAACTTTGGGGTGGATTTGAGATAACTGGATTATTAGCAGAAATGGTAACCAGTACTGCTAATACTTCTATGTATACCTATGAAGTTGCTCCAGTAGCCACCCTGATAGAGATTAAATTGATTGAGGCTCTCAACGACTTGATCGGTTTTCCTGAAGGTGAGGGGTTGATGGTGACAGGAGGCAGTAATGCTAATCTGATCGCCATGCTTTGTGCGCGACACAAACTCCTACCCGAAGCCAAAAACAAGGGATTGGGAAATCACCAGCTAGTAGCATTCATCTCCGATCAGGCCCACTATTCCTTTTTCAAAGCCGCAAATTTGTTGGGCATGGGCATAGACAATGTAGTCAAAGTCAAATCCGATGGCGATCAGCGCATGTGCCCGCAACAATTAGACGCTGCTATTCAACAAAGCCTAAGGGAAGGAAAAACACCTTTCTTTGTAACAGCTACTGCGGGCACTACCGTTGCCGGTGCATTCGATCCGTTGCCCTCAATTGCAGAAATTACCAGCAAATATGGACTCTGGCTACATGTGGATGGGTCTTGGGGTGCTCCGGTTTTGTTCAGCCACCAGCACAAGCACCTGTTGCAAGGTAGCTCCTTAGCAGATTCGTTTACTTGGGATGCTCACAAACTCATGGGGGTGCCGTTGATTTGTTCAGCTATTCTAGTCAAACAACCAGGGACTTTATTGGAAGCTTGTTCTAGTGAAGGTACTCACTATATCTTCCACGATGATGAAGATAGTGCCTATAATCTCGGAACTATGTCCTTGCAGTGTGGGCGGAAAGTAGATGCCCTTAAGCTGTGGCTAGCCTGGAAATACTATGGCCAAAATGGTTATGAAGCAAGGGTTGACCGCTTGTTTGAACTAGCTAGCTACGCAGCGGATTATATTCGCAATTGTGATAATTTAGAATTGATAGTTCAACCAACATTTTTGAATATCTGTTTCCGCTATAATCCCAGGAATAACAGTCTGTCTAATCATGGTTTAGATCGGCTGAATCTGGAGATACGTGATCAATTAATGCGCTCTGGTCAAGCATTAGTCAATTACTCTCAGTATCAAGAACAGATTATAATTCGCTTCATTCTAAGCAATCCAGAAATTAACGAAGCAGATATAGATAGTTTTTTGGATAACTTTATCAAAATTGGTAATAGCTTATTATAGGAGGTACGGAAGAGCCATAAAAACAAAAAAAAGCTGGCGAATCTATAAGCGAACGCCAGCATTTCAATTGTAAAGGTGTAAAAATCAGGTAGAGAATGGGAAAGATAAAATATCTTATCTCATCGTGCTGTCTTGTCTAAACAAACATTAATCTAAACAAGGCTGTCACCGGACTTGCGACGAATACCAACTACAGAAGGACGGGGTGGTCCAGAGGGATTTCCATCACCACCATCAGCCTTAGGTAAGCTACTAGGCTATTGACCTATTGGGTGTTAACTGTAACTTGTTCTGTTATTTTTGTCTTAAACTTGTACTAGGGTATATCTTTAAGGTAAGGATTCAGCCCTTAGCTGATAGCTGATAGCTGATAGCTAAGGGCTGAATCAAGGAATTAACAGAAGTAGGGTGGGTATCCTGCCCGCCTGAGGGAGGAAACGGGTATCCTGCACGTTCCACTAAGATGTCTATTCCACCTCACTCTTAAAATCATTCAATTATTAAGCAACGCCCAGATTTTTAGTTAACCTTCTTCCAAAGGTAGAAACGTGTGTAGTCATCGTTGGGCTGATAGCGGGTGGAAACAAGCTTGTCCCCCAAACCATCTTCGTGGAGGTAACTATTGTCTGCCTTGACCCGAATGCGGAAGGTGTCATCATCATTCTTGTCGAAGTAGAAGCGTGTGTAGTCATCGTTGGGCTGATAGCGGGTGGAAACAAGCTTGTCCCCCAAACCAT
>WTKN01000424.1 GCA_011524395.1 Moorena sp. SS36440bin_2 | reverse complement strand
ATAAATCGTGATGGTTTGTCATCACAAATTGTCGTCTCGCTATCCATCCCCACCCCTGCGACGGGTGGGGATGGATAGCGAGTCTTGTTAAAAAGCCTAATGCAGCTTCTGAACTTTTCTTGGCATACCATTCGGCTGCTGCATCTACATCTTCTTCTGCACGAGGATCAAAAACAACTTCAAACCTATTGTTCACCGTACTTACGACCCAACCGTTGCTTTACATTCGTCCAAGGTTGCGATCGCTCAGGGTCATGATCGGCTAATCGTTCCTGAACAATATCCATATGCCACTGTGGTGCTATTGTGTCATCTGGCTGAGAGATAAACCAATCCCAAAGGTCACCAATATAATTGATTTGCTCGGATCTATTCAGTTTATCAAAACCTGTTGGCAAAGGAATTTGCATAGGTTAATACTAGAGGGAATAGGGAACAGCGGATCTGGGAACAGTGAACAGGCAAAAAAGAAGAGGCAAGAGGCAATAGGTACACAAGATTGTGTACCTCATTATCATTGTAGCGCTATATCATGTTATGATCATTAGCCTTATTAAAAATCTTCCCTATCTCCCTATCTCCCCATCTCCCCACCTCCCCATCTCCCTATCTCCCCATCTCCCTATCACCCTATTTCCCTACTCCCTACTCCCTCTTGTAAAACCCCTAACACAGTGCCTATATCTCCGGATAATAAGGCGGATTTGGCTAGCCACAAACCAGGGAAAATTGTTGAAGTGAGAATGCCTGATTGATCAGGTTGCAAGGCAATATATTTCCCCTCTTGTAAACAGAACCAATCCAATTCTTGGTCATACACTCGCCAGACTATATACTCCTGCACCTGATTGCGGCGATAGACATTTAACTTTTGGTGTAGATCATACGACGCGCTACTAGCGGCAATTTCAACAATTAGTTCCGGTGCCCCTTCTACATAGTCGTCGTTGCTGATCGTAGATTGTCCATTTTCCTCGATCCGAAGCAGAGCATCCGGTTGCACTTCGTTGTCAGCATCTAGACGCACGGTAGGATTATCCAAAACTTCTACATCAGTAGTGACGGCTTCGTAGGCAACCAGCCATCCGATAATGTGAGCGTGGGGTTTACCGTGAGCTTTAGCATGAACAGCAGGAGTCATATAAACACATCTTTCTATTAATTCAGCTTTTTTAATCTCGGGCATAGCGGCGTAGCGCTGCTCAAATTCAAAACGGGTGAGTGTGTCGCCGTTTTCCAGGGGCGGTAGGGTTAAGGGTAGGGTAGAAATAGTCATGGGATTTACTATCAGTTAGACCTTGTAGGGTGGGCAAAAAAAGTTTGGTTCTTTTGAATATTCTAGATAATAAAACTTTGCCCACCGTAATTGAATTCGGATTTTTTTTACACTCAATTTCCTCTAAGTTTTAGCTTATAGGGTGGGCAAAAAAAGTTGGGTTGAAATCAGTATTGTAGAGAATGAAACTTTGCCCACCTTACTTAAATTATGTGTACTGTTCCCGTAGCTTGGGCGTAGCGCAATCGCTCAGATTAAACGGGTGCATTTCATATTTGCTGTTTGGGTGGTGCGTTACGGGACGGGCGGTTCGAACCCGGGCGTTGAGGCGCAAAATTAGGGTGAGCCCGTCCCTAACACACCCTACGCAGCTGATCGCTTAAAACTCTTCCTCTATAGCCTCGCCGTGATCAAAAATAATGATAAATTCGGCATCGGGCATCAACCGTTTCAAAGCCTTTAAGTGGCCCTCGGCATCCGAACGCTTGCGGAAACGAGCAACGACGACCCGTTGCATCTTCGATAGCAGCCTAATAATCACCCATGGGTGTAGGCGCTGATGGTAAGTCATAATCTATGTATCTCCTTGTACTGGGGGACCAAGAGCCAGCCACACCGGCCTCGCAAAATCCGTTGGCTGGCTCTTCCCATGGACGTTTAACGACCACGGTTTTATTTTAGCACAAATAATCTTTAATTATAACATATTTAGAAAAGTTTTGTTAAAAAATTAGGGAGTCGGGAGTCGGGAATCGGGAATCGGGAATCGGGAGCCGGGAGTTTGGGAAACAATCCTGTTTACCTTACTGGTGATCAGAGCTAAAGAGTGCGTCTTGGCCAAAAGGCCAGGCTACGCGAACGGTCACCCTACGGGATTGACCTTGGCCTTTGGGTCACGCTACGGGATGCTCCTTACCGCTAGATTGGCCGTAGGTCACGCTACGGGATGCTCCTTTGGAGCCGCTAAAAGCGATTGGCCGTAGGCCACGCTACGCGATCGCATCCACGACCGTATCCCAAACTCTTCCGTTTATTCCCAATTCCCGATTCCCGATTCCCGATTCCCGATTCCCGATTCCCGATTCCC
>WTKN01000047.1 GCA_011524395.1 Moorena sp. SS36440bin_2 | reverse complement strand
ATCGTTACTGTATCTTCTCCGAACAGCGTCAAATTGTTACCAGCCTCCAGTTGACCCTGTAAATCCAAGTTGCCACCCGCTAGAGTCAAGTCTTGTCCTACTGCTAAATTCCCAGCATTGGTAATTGTGCTCCTCGGGTCATATTTGCCATACTGCAATCCTGGGGTGATATTAATCGTTAACAGTGGCGGGGCTTCTGGAGATGTGGCACTAAACTCTTGGCCATCACCAAATACCAGACTATTGGCAGTAGAGGCGAAAAAGGAACCAGCGACATCTAAGCTGGCATTTGGTCCAAACACAATACCATTGGGATTGAGTAAGAACAGATTTGCTGCACCATCTACTCCCAAAGTCCCTTGAATATTGGATAGATTACTGCCGGTTACCCGTGTTAAAATCCTCTGAATTCCCGAAGGATTAGCAAAATAAACCCGTTGTAGTTCTCCTACATTAAATTCCGCAAAACTATGGAACAAATTCTCCCCACGAGTTGCTCCCCCTTCAATTAAATCTGCCTGCGCCCCCTTGACCTGTACATTAGGAGTTACCCTTGACGCTTCATTTCCCAAGCTGCCATCGGGAGTCATCTCAGCTAAAATTGGAGCAGAAAACCCCCAAGCTAAACATCCGGTTAAGCAAATTATCTTTAATTCTAAACATGCACCAACGGTCATAAGCCTTCTAACCAATCAAATGGTATTGATTTGATTTATTACCATATTTTATAGGATTTTAATCAAAACAAAAAGTTAAGAAATAATAAAAAATTAGGTAAGTAGTTTTTAGAAAATTATTAGTGTGAATACAACAAGACTTAAGCCGCCAAGCTGTTTTATTAAAGAATAAGATAATTAAGTACTAGGATTAGAGCACTACTACAGCACTAACTATGGGCAATACCTTTGGACATCTGTTTCGGATCACTACCTTCGGAGAATCCCACGGGGGTGGGGTTGGGGTAGTGATTGATGGCTGTCCACCGCAACTGGAAATTTCTGCAGCAGAAATTCAGGGAGATTTAGACCGCAGGCGTCCAGGTCAGAGTAAGATTACTACTCCCCGTAAAGAAACTGATACCTGTGAAATTGTTTCGGGACTATTTGAGGGTAAAACCCTGGGCACACCAATTATGATTATGGTGCGCAATAAAGACACTAGGCCCCAAGACTATAGCGAGATGCAAAAGACCTATCGGCCTTCCCATGCTGATGCTACCTATGATGCTAAGTATGGCATTCGGAACTGGCAGGGGGGAGGACGTTCTTCAGCTCGGGAAACTATCGGGCGAGTGGCAGCGGGTGCGATCGCAAAAAAAATTCTCCGGCAAGCTGCTGGTGTAGAAGTCATTGGCTACGTCAAGCGTATCAAAACCTTAGAAGGTATCGTAGACTCCAACACCGTCACTCAAGACCAGGTAGAAAGTAATATTGTTCGTTGCCCTGATTCAGAATGTGCTCAACGGATGATTGAACTGATTGAAGAAACTGGACGTAGCGGTGATTCCATTGGGGGTGTAGTAGAATGTGTGGCTCGCCATATACCCAAAGGATTGGGAGAGCCAGTCTTTGATAAACTAGAAGCCGATTTAGCCAAAGGGGTGATGTCCCTACCAGCTAGTAAAGGCTTCGAGATTGGGTCTGGCTTTGGGGGCACTCTACTTACCGGCAGTGAGCATAATGATGAATTTTACACAGACGAAACCGGTACAGTGCGTACTGTTACCAATCGCTCCGGTGGTGTTCAAGGTGGCATTAGTAACGGCGAGACTATTATTATTAGAGTAGCGTTTAAACCCACTGCTACCATCCGCAAAGAACAACGTACTGTCACCAATACTGGTGAACAAACCATTCTAGCTGCTAAAGGACGTCACGACCCTTGTGTTTTACCTAGGGCCGTACCTATGGTAGAAGCAATGGTTGCTTTGGTATTGTGCGATCACCTGTTGCGTCATCAGGGTCAGTGCGGTACTTTGAAGCATTAACTTACCAATGAATACAAGCACTTCCTCCGAGTTTTCGGTTAAATTTTGGGGAGTCCGAGGCAGTATACCTAGCCCTGGACAGGACACAATTCAATATGGCGGCAATACGTCTTGTGTAGAGATGCAAGTAGCTGGGTTACCCCTGATTTTTGATGGCGGTACTGGCTTGCGGTTGCTGGGAAAAAGCCTTAAGCAGCAGTTACCCATTGAAGCTTATTGGTTTTTTACTCACTACCACTGGGATCATATTCAAGGCGTGCCATTTTTCATTCCAGTCTTTGTAGAAGGGAACATTTTACATATTTATGGTGCAGCTCCCCCTGGGGAGTGCATGGAGAAACACTTCAAGGAGCGGGTGTTACACTTGAATGCTCCAGTTCCTACTAAGAGAGTAGAGGCGGATTTGAAGTTCTATGACTTAGAACTAGGTCACAATACCATCACCATAGATGATATTACCATAGAAACTGCTCCTTTGAATCATCCTAATGGTGCTATTGGCTATCGCGTAAGCTGGCAAGGGCATTCCGTGTGCTACTGCACCGATACAGAGCATTTTACCGACCGCCTTGATCCAAATGTGGTGTATCTAGCCCGTGATGCTGATATGTTAATCTACGATGCTATGTATACCGATGAAGAATACCACAATCCCAAATCTCCCAAAGTAGGTTGGGGACATTCCACTTGGCAGGAAGGGGTCAAGCTGGTAAAAGCTGCTGGTGTTAAGAAACTGGCTATCTTCCACCACGAACCTAATCACTGTGATGATTTTCTCGATAACCTAGCGGTGGAAGTCAAAGAAGTGTTTGATGGCGCGTTTATAGTCAAAGAAGGGATGATTGTTACGATCAACTAATGGTGAAGGGTTGAGGTTGAAGGTTTGTTCGCGTAGCGTGGCCTTTGGCCAAGGTTGTTGATCATTATTGATCTACCGGCAAAGCGTAGATGCCCAGATGGTTGGCAATTGCCCGTTGGCGCGTAGGAATACGGGTCTGAATCGGTGAATTTAATACTCTTAGCTTATTTTTATTATTTGCTACTACCAGAGTTGTGGAACCACCCCCATCCAAATTGAGGGCACTATCGGCTCCTAATTCTTGAATAATCTTAGTCAACTCAGCCAAACTAACTCCTTCACTGTAAAACCGTTGGCGACCATCAACAATAATTAACCACAAGGTCTTGCCTGATTTATCAATAGCGACAGCAGTGCGGGGATACAATAGTTTTTCATCTGTACTATCTCCCAATACTGCTGGCTTCCCTTCTTTTAGTAAAATTTCTCGACCCGCTAATCCCTCAGATGTCCCTAGAGGACAACGGTTTTGATAGATTTGAGCTTGGAGAAGCTTTGAAATACACAGTACTGAATAATTTTTTGATTTTGGTGGAGCATAGGATTTCCCCTCAGAGATAATTTGCCCTTCTACTTTGACCGGATCACCAGGTTTAGGATAGGAGTCCGGTGGATACTCCCGAAAAGGATAAAAGAAACTACCGTTGATAGCTAATTGTAAGTTAAACTCTCGCACAAATTCCGAAGTAGTTCGGGCAGTAAATTCGTTTTTATTGATGGTATTTCCTGGTGTTACTAAGAGTTTAATTCCTGGTGCGGTTAGGTCTATACTAACAATATGTACCATCAGGGGACGTGGAGATTTGCGAGCATCTCTTTGATACACAATCCCTGGGAAAAGTTGTTGCTGCTTGTCGGTGGGAAGCGGACGCTTGAGCAGCAATCCGCCATAGATCAACAGTGGCACGCTTACAATACTGATGCTAGTGGTAAGCAGAATTCGCTTAACTCTAGTTATATTTAATTTTTTCATGCTCTAAGCTATACCAAAGGGAACAGGTAAAAAAATTATCACAATTCCTACACGGATTAGTATATTGTGCATTTAAACTGTATTATATTAATGGATTTTATTAAATACTATAGTTTAGTTTAAAATAGCTATCAAAATTATCAATTAATGGTGATATTTTTTATATTCCCTATTCCCTATTCCCTATTCCCTATTCCCTACTCCCTACTCCCTATTCCCTATTCTCTACTGGCAAAGCATAGATGCCTAGATGGTTAGCCACTGGACGTTGGCGGGTAGGAATACGAGTCTGAATCGGTGAATTTAATACCCGTAACTTATTCTTATTTCCTACTACCATAGTGCTTGAACCACCCCCATCTAAATTGAGGGCGCTATCTGCTCCTAATTCTTGAATAATAGTGGTCAACTCAGCCAAGCTAACCCCTTCGCTGTAAGACCGTTGGCGACCATCAACAATAATTAACCACAAGGTCTTGCCTGATTTATCAATAGCGACAGCAGTGCGGGGAGAGAATAGGTTCTCACCTCCATAACCTGGCAATACTGCTGGCTTTCCTTCTTTTAGTAAAATTTCTCGACCCGCCAATCCCTCAGATGTACCTAGAGGACAACGGTTTTGATAAATTTGAGCATAAATTTGATCTTGGACAAACTTTGAAATACAAAGCACTGAGGAAGTTGGTTTTGGAAGAGCATAGGATTTACCGTCAGAGATAACTTGCCCTTGTACTATGACCGGATCACCACGTTTAGGATAGGAATTCGGTGGATACTGCCGAAAAGGATAAAAGAAACTACCATTGATAGCTAATTGTAGTTTAAACTCCCGTACAAATTCCGAGGTAGTCCGGGCAGTAAATTCATTTTTATCGATGGTATTTCCTGGTGTTACTAATAGTTTAATTCCTGGTGCGGTTAGGTCTATGGTAAGAATATGTACCATCAGCGGACGGGGTGAGTTGCGAGCATCTCTTTGATATACGATTCCTTGGAACAGTTGTTGCTGCTTGTCGGTAGGAAGCGGACGCTTGAGCAGCAATCCGCCATAGAACAAAACTGGGATGCTCACAATACTGATGCTGGTGGTAAGCAGAATTCGCTTCAGTCTAGTTATAAATATTTTTTTCATGGTATAATTAAGGGTTAGCCATATATAAAACCAATCCACCAACTTAACCTACACCCCTGTCAATGGCAAATTGTCGTGACATTGGTTTAATTGCTGACTTACCTTGGTCGTGTAGGTATCTACCAGATCAGAAATCGACTATGACAGAATCAATTCGCTTCCTCATGTGTGCCCCTGACCACTACGATGTGGATTATGTGATTAATCCTTGGATGGAAGGAAATATTCACAAGTCATCGAGGGATCGCGCTGTAGAACAGTGGCAAAAACTGCACTATGTCATCAAAGACCATGCCCTAGTCGATTTAGTGTCTCCTCAATCCGGTTGGCCAGATATGGTATTTACAGCCAATGCCGGATTAGTCTTGGGCAAGAATGTAGTGCTTAGCCGCTTCCTCCACAAAGAGCGCCAGGGAGAAGAACCTTATTTCAAGCAATGGTTTAATGACAATGGCTACACTGTCTATGAACTTCCTCAAGACTTACCCTTTGAAGGAGCTGGGGATGCTCTGCTAGACCGGGAAGGGCGTTGGCTATGGGCTGGCTATGGCTTCCGCTCAGAACTTGATTCCCATCCATACCTTGCTAAATGGTTAGATATTGAAGTTGTGTCCCTGCGGCTAATGGATCAGCGCTTCTATCACTTGGACACCTGCTTCTGTCCCCTGAGTGGTGGCTATTTACTTTACTATCCCCCAGCATTTGATTCCTATTCCAACCGCTTAATCGAAATGCGGGTAGCACCGGAAAAACGAATTGCCATCGAGGAAGCTGATGCCGTGAACTTTGCCTGCAATGCGGTCAATATTGATCAACTTGTAGTGATGAACAAAGTTAGCGATCGCTTAAAAGATCGGCTCGGTCAAGCTGGGTTTGAGGTAATTGAAACTCCCTTGACGGAATTTCTCAAAGCTGGTGGTGCTGCTAAATGCCTAACCTTACGGGTAACTGAACCAGTCCGCAGTGAAGTCCATGGCAATCAACCGGTTGAAAGTCGCATTATTCGTTTAGAAGGTCATTTGCTTGACTCTGGTATCATCAGCCGTGCTTTAGATTTAATTATCGGAGGTGGGGGTAGCTTCCAGGTACTTAACTTCGACCTAGGAACACAGCGGCAAAGCACCTCTAATGCTGAACTGAAAGTCTCTGCACCCGATCATGAGGTGATGGCAGAGATTATGACTAAGCTAATTGATTTAGGAGCTGTCACTCCTGCCCAAGAGGTGTGTGATGCTAACTTGGAACCTGTGACTCAAGCAGGGGTTGCTCCCGATGACTTTTATGTTACTACCATTTATCCCACGGAAGTACGAGTTAATTGTGAATGGGTGAAGGTACAACATCAACGGATGGATGGTGCGATCGCAATAACTGAAACCCCAGACGGTGTAATCGCTCGTTGTAAAGTGCTGCGGGATTTGGAAGTTGGAGAACAGGTGATCGTGGGAGTAGAAGGAATCCGCACGGTGCGCAAAACTCAATCTCGTGAACAACGCAATCAGCAAGAATTTAGTTTTATGGCATCTGGGGTCTCTAGTGAGCGCCGGGTAGAATTAGTAGTGGAACAAATTGCCTGGGAGCTGCGCCAAATCCGGGACCAAGGGGGCAGAGTGGTCGTGACAGCAGGACCTGTAGTGATTCACACTGGCGGTAGTGAACATTTATCCCGTTTGATTAGACAAGGGTATGTTCAGGCGCTGTTAGGGGGAAATGCGATCGCAGTTCACGACATCGAGCAATCCCTAATGGGAACCTCCTTGGGTGTGGATATGAAACGAGGAGTAGTTGTCCATGGTGGACACCGACACCATCTCAAAGTAATCAATGCTATCCGCCGTTGCGGTAGCATTGCCCAAGCTGTAGAACAGGGTGTATTAACTAAAGGGGTGATGTATGAGTGCGTCCGCAATCACGTCCCATTTGTCCTAGCCGGTTCCATCCGAGATGATGGTCCTCTACCAGATACCCAGATGGATTTGATTAAAGCACAGGAAGAGTATGCCAAGTTATTGGAAGGGACAGATATGATATTGATGCTGTCTACTATGCTCCATTCTATTGGCGTCGGGAATATGACTCCAGCCGGAGTGAAGATGGTCTGTGTGGATATTAACCCCGCCGTAGTCACAAAATTAAGCGATCGCGGTTCAGTAGAATCGGTTGGTGTTGTTACTGATGTCGGTTTATTCCTTAGCTTGTTAGTGCAACAGTTAGATAAGTTAACCAGTCCTTATGTAGCCAAGTAATTAATTAAGAATTAAGGATTAAGAATTAAGAATTAAGGATTAAGAATTAAGGATTAAGGATTAAGAATTAAGAATTCTCCATTCTCCATTCTTCCATTCTCCATTCTTAATTCTCCATTCTCCATTCTCCATTCTCCATGCTTAATTCTACATTCTACATTCTTAATTCTACATTCTTAACTTGCTTTATAATCCATACTTTCATTGTCACTAGGAACCAAAACCCAGTCTGAAAGTCTTAGTTTCTGATAGGTTGCCCAGCCTTTAGAACCGCCAGGTATTCGATAATCTGGGACAGCATATTGGGGAAAAGCTGTGTACGGACGCCAAGCCTCATAAGGGGAAGTCCGCAAGTGCAACATTTTCGGTTCATTGCTACCAAAGCTCGATAACCAGCACATTTGTTTTACCATGGGATACTCCTTGATTGTGAATTAAAGTTAGAGAGCCTTGGTTAACTGACCATTTGAACAGTAAGTAGATTAGAAATTACTCTTACTCTGAATTCCTGAGTTACTGAATTCATCGATAATTTAGCAATTCAGTCAGGTTAAATGTATTTATAGCTACCTACGTGATGCACTTAATAATGTTATTCTGTCTCAGTTGCCTTGACTCTAATTGCTTTGTTTATTGTTTCTTCAGTAATTTAGCTGTGGATTCCGGATAATTGGGTTAAGCTAATAAGAATTTAATTGGCAAATTTACCGTATTAGGCAAAAGTAAGCATTGAGCGGTTGGCCGTAGGCCACGCTACGCGAAAAGCGGTCAGCGGTCAGCGGTCAGCCGTAGGCCACGCTACGCGAACAGCTATCATGCTTAATATCAACCCAGGGTAGCTGCGCCTATTCGCAATAAATTCAACGAATGTTTACCAAGGCCAAGCTGATAGCTGATAGCTGATAGCTTACTCACTCCAAGGTGGAGGATCTCCGATTAAACTGTGCTTAACGAAATTCCTGAAATAAACTTCACGAATTGACATCTGTCTATAGAGCTCGCACAGAAGATTCTTGGCTTGGTCAAGGTCGAGATTTTGAATTTGCGTCTCAAATACCTTAAGATTGAACTCCTGTTCTAGGGAAAATTCTATTGGTTGATGTTTTTCCATGATGATTTTACTCCTATAAATTTTAAGAAAATAGCGATTGGTTATAACATTTTATAAAGTTAATTAGGAGTGGGTAAATTTACTCCTTAATTACTTATCACCTTGAGTTGGGATTTTTATGCAAGGATTACTGTAAATAGGCTTTATACTAGTTATGATAGGCAAAGTTTAGGAGACGTTACAGTACCCTTGCGGGTACTTTGTATCCCAGCCACACCTATCCTTATTTTTAGGGACTTCGGAGCAGGGACTGAGGCCGTTGGCCACGCTACGCGAACGGAGCAGGGAGTAGGGAGTAGGGAGTAGGGAACAGGTAAGTCGGAAGTGGGAAAACAATCCTGTGTAACTGAGATGGGACCCGCAGTATGATCGATCGGAGATATATTCAAGGTAAATTGATGCCACTTGTAGAAGCTAAAACCTATGTAGAGTATCGGGACAATGGTTACTGGATTGCAGGCACACGAATTTCTCTCGACTCCGTTGTGTATACTTTCCGCAACGGATTATCACCGGAAAGTATTGTTCAATCTTTCCCACTGTTGACCCTTGAACAGGTTTACGGAGCGATCGCTTTCTATTTAGCTAATCGTGATGATATTGACGCTTACCTCGCTCTCGAAGAGGAAGAGTTTGATCTTATGCCTCAACCATTACAAATCTCTGATCCCTCTTTGTATAACAAACTTATTTCACGATTAGCCAAAAAACAGAGGCTAGGAGAATGAACGTCTGCTACCAAGCTGATGCTGATCTCAATCAGATAATTGTTACTGGCGTTCTACGACAAGAGCCTTCAATAGATTTCCAAACTGCTTTGGAAGCCCAGTTGCAAGGTTTAACCGATTTAGAAGTACTTGCAAAAGCAGCACAGCAAGGACGCATTCTTGTGACCCACGACCGCAAGACAATGCCAAGGCATTTTGCCGAGTTTATTGTGAGCCGCCAAAGCGCAGGAGTTATTGTTGTGTCCAAGAAGTCGGCGATTGAAGTTGTTATTGAGGAGTTGGTTTTAATTGGGTTAGCATCAAGTGCTGAAGAATGGATCAACAGAATTGCTAAGATTCCTCTTTGAGCTCAAGGTATAGTAGACCTATGGGCAAAAGTAGTTTTCTAATAGTGTTCTTGATGCAGTTGCTCATGGGGGAAACCCCCGCATGTCGGCGCTGCCTCCCCAAGACCGCGCTGCCTCCCCATTTCCCCATCTCCCCATCTCCCCACACTCCCCTCGGTTTACCTATTCCCTGTTACCTATTCCACAAAGCGTGCATTACTCCACGGTAGCCAACCATTCAGTAATTCCATCTGCGATCGCATTCGCCAATTGCCTTTGTTCTTGGGCATTGCTAATCCATTCAAATTCCACTGGATTAATCATAAATCCCAATTCCAATAGCACCGAAGGAGCTTTGTGAGGACGGGTTAGGGCGAGATTATTCCAAAATACTCCGTAGGATGGACGTCGGAGCTTTTGGACTAAATAATTATGCAAAAACACTGATAAATCGTGGGCTTGGGTATGATACCAAAACATTCCGATCCCAGCAGTATTAATAGCATCACCATAATCTGGTAACGCATTGTAATGGATAGAAAGGGCAATCGTTGGTTCTAGTTCATGAATCATATCCATCCGGTCTCGTAATGACACATCCTGATCAGTTTCCCGTGTCATATATACCGTTGCTCCCCGTTGTACCAATTCCTTTTGCAACAGTTTCGAGACTACTAAATTAACATCCTTTTCTGGATACCCATTCGGTCCGCTCGCTCCTGTTTCAGCTCCCCCATGTCCGGGATCGAGCAGTATCTTAATTCCTGCTAACTGCTGAGTCGATACACCCAGTCTGCTTCTACTGCTCAAGTTGGGTGGATGTCTCAGAGAAAGAACTAAAGTAGTGCCTTCATACCTTAAGTCATACCCCCACTGCTGCTCAGATTTTAGTCGAAAATTATACTCCACTCGGTCTGGAGTAACTTGGTACCAGTCTAGGCGCTTAATGACTGGGTCATCATTCAGGAAAATCGTATCCGTTTGAGCCGTTAGATTATGTAGCGTTAAAGTAAAGGTTTTATCGGACTGCTGCACACTTACTGGTACTGGTATCTCTAGGGGAAAGAGAATTTCTGTTGCTCCAGGTACCTGTCGGGAGGTGATACTACGAATAATCGACTTCGGGGGAGTTGCACCAGGAATCACCTTGGTTTCCTTCTGGCGAATCCACGCACCATAATCAAGACGTAACCAGTCTCCTTGTTTACCAGTAACTGCTGCTCTAGTTCCCTTTGGTAAAGGCGTTAAGCGAGAATAGCTAGTACTCGGTCCAGTGCGGGCAACCCCAGCCTCTTCTATTACCTCTATTACCTCTAAGCGGTTAGGAGATAGAATTTCCACTGTACCTGTACCCCGCTGGCTGACTCTCTCGCCATTGAGATTTAGTTGAAACACAGGGTTGCCAAAATTACCAGCTTGTGAAATTTCGGCACATCCCTGGTAGTTATTAATGGCTGCACGAGGTGTAGGTTGGTTTTGACCAGTCAATACGGCAAAATTAGACGGAAGTTGAACATCTTGAGATTGAGGGAGTAAGGAAATCCGTTGATTGCCCAGGGTGACAGAAACTGTAGCACTAGGGGATGCGATCGCACCAAAACAAATCTGTTCTCCGGGTAACCTAGCAATATCTGCTGCTGGGGTCAGGGAATCTTTGGCAAATCCCAAACCTTGTGGTAACTGTGGTTCAGTAGACAGCCGGGTTACGGTAACTTGAATTTCCTGGTTTAGATAGCGCAAGGTAAACCGATTTTCTCCCAGCTGCAGAGGGAAACTAGGAGCAAAATTCCCACTTTGGCTACGGGGGATAGGTCTACCATTGACCAACACCTGTGAAGTAGGGGCTGCAGTACCAATCAAGAAAATTTTCTCTGCAGTAGTTTTATGCTCACGGGGGGGATAGGCTAGGAAAAGGGGTTGCTCAGCCGAAACAGGTAAAACAGGTAATGTAATCACAGAAGCTAGTATTGCCCAACTCAGGATTTTTTGCATGCTTTCTCGTCAACAGCAGGATAGGTTACCAGTAATTAGCCCAATCTTACCAGGACTATCCCAATCTGATTTAACCTCAGCTCGAGATCAGCAACTATTGTCCCATTGAGTCGTGTCTGGTCAGAGACTGTCTAATCTCTGGTCAGAGTAATTGATTTTCCAGGAATTTTTAACCAGAATTTGCTAAATAATCCACCAATTCTTCTTTATACTCCCACTAACCTTGCTCAATTATTCTTTAGGGAGATAACTAGGGTAAACGTATGTTATTTTGAAGTGCCTATAGGTGCGCTTGACCCATCTAATTATTAAATTTGCCAAGGTCAAGCGCACCTCTGGATATAATCTTGATAATATAAGTATTTTTGCTGATTAATTGTTAAATTATTATTAATTGTTAAATTATTATTAATTGTTAAATCTTTGTTAGGTGCGCTTGACCCATCTAATTATTAAATTCGCCACGGTTCGCACCTCTGCATGGCTTCTGAGTAAGGTTTCTAGAATTTAGCTTCGTTTGCCCTGGGGCGATTAGAGTCTCTGGTGCTAGTAATCCATTGATTTAATGCTAAAACTCTATCGATTAACCAAAACTCTAAACAGTTTTACCTCTGGCAGTGTAAAATTTTAGTGTAAAATTCTATGGCATCTTATATAGCAATTCTTGCTATAAGGAACTCTAGCTTCCATATACTTTAGTGTTGCCCAGGTAAATCTCGGTTTCTATATTTGGATGGCTCTACCCCTTAGATTTTCCTATACCATCATGGTAGGAATTCCAAGTGATATGGAAAGAATCAATTAGATGTGGGCCGCTTTGCAAGTATTATTCTTTCACTAAATTACCCACTCATGCAATTTGTGAATGGTTTACATTTCCGTAATTTGCGCGGTGATGTCTTTGGCGGCCTGACTGCTGCCATTGTTGCACTACCATTAGCCCTAGCCTTTGGAGTATCCTCCGGTGCTGGGGCAATTCATGGTCTTTACGGCGCTATTTTTGTTGGTCTGTTTGCCGCTCTGTTTGGCGGTACTCCCTCTCAGATTTCTGGTCCGACTGGCCCGATGACCGTAGTGATGACAACGGTGTTTACGGCGCTAGTTGCTAAAAACCCAGAGAATGGTCTAGCCATGGCATTTACTGTTGTCATGCTAGGGGGGATATTTCAAATCTTATTTGGGGTGTTGCGGCTGGGTAAATATATTACCCTGATGCCCTACACAGTTATATCTGGCTTTATGTCAGGCATTGGTGTGATCATTCTGTTGTTACAGATTGGTCCATTTTTCGGGCATCCTAGTTCTGGGAATGTGGTGGAATCAGTCAGCAATTTTCCTACCTTTGTGGCTAATCCCCATTTTGCCGCTACCGGTCTAGCAATCGTGACTCTGGTGATTATGTTTGGATCACCTAGGAAGCTGAGTCGATTAATTCCATCCCCCTTGCTAGCACTGATAGTCTGTACGTTGATATCGGTTGTCTTGTTTGGAGACCTCCCAGACAGTGAGCTCAGACGGATTGGAGAAATCCCCACAGGCTTACCAAAGTTGCAGTTGCCAGTTTTTGATTTCAGGCAGCTCAAAGAGATGTTTGGCTATGGTCTAATGTTAGCCACTTTGGGAGCTATTGACTCTCTGTTAACGTCCATGGTTGCTGATAATATTACCCGTACCCAGCATGACTCTGACCGGGAATTAATTGGTCAGGGTATCGGTAATACCATTGCTGGCTTGTTTGGTGGGCTACCTGGTGCTGGTGCTACCATGCGGACGGTAATCAATGTTAAGGCTGGTGGTCAAACCCCCCTTTCAGGCATGATTCATGCCCTAGTGCTGCTGGTGATTGTTGTAGGGGCAGGAAGCCTGACTGAAAGTATTCCCCATGCTGTCCTGGCGGGAATCTTAATTAAAGTAGGAATCGATATTATTGACTGGAGCTTTCTCAAACGAGCCCATCAAGTCTCCCTCAAGGCAGCAGCATTAATGTATTTAGTGTTATTCATGACTGTATTTGTTGACCTAATTACAGCCGTTGCCGTTGGGGTGTTCATTGCTAACCTGTTGACTGTCAAAAACCTCACTGACCTTCAAATTAATCAAATCAAAGAAATTACTGCTCCTGATGATGGTGAAAATAGTTTGAGCTATGAAGAAAAACAACTTCTGAAACAGGCTCGTGGTCGAATTTTCCTATTCCGTCTCGGCGGACCAATGAGCTTTGGTGCAGCCAAGGGTATCTCTCAGCGGATGGGGATGGTAGAAAAGTATGATGTCCTGATTTTAGATCTCAGTGATGTTCCCTTGTTGGGAGTGACCGCTTCTTTAGCGATAGAGACTATGGTTAAGGAGGCTCGTGACAAACGTCGTGATGTGTTTATCGTCGGTGCCACTGGTAGGGTTAGGCAAAGGCTGGAAAAGTTGAAAATCCTGGAACTATTACCAGCACAAAACCGCGTTAGCGATCGCATCGAGGCATTAGAGCGAGCAACTGCTCTGATTACCGGAAAATCACAGATAAATATTGCTGTAACCCGGGAAAATCCCATCGGGGTCAATAGCGCTGTTGCTAATCTAGATCAAACTAAAAAATAAGTGAGTTTGGTTCTTTTTCAGAATGGTGAAGGCAGAATTAAGAATGTAGAATTAAGAATGTAGAATGTAGAATTAAGAATGTAGAATGTAGAATGTAGAATGCAGAACGGTGAATTATAAATTCGGCGTTGCTGATTATGGGTATGGTTTCGCCCCCCTAGCCCCCCAATTCTGGCAGGGCTGTAACATTGCTCATGAATAAATTGTAAATTCAATCGGTTGAAAGGCAGGTGGGGTGATGGAGAGAAGGTTTTTTTAAGGTTAACAATACCTTGAGATGACTAAAAATTCCCCCTATCTCCTTATCTCCTTATCTCCTTATCTCCCCACCAATCGCATTTGAGTCCGACGCAAGAAACAGCCCTGCCCAATTCTGGGGGTAACAAAACCCCCAAGACCGCGCTGCATCAAGACAAGTCCCCCAAGCGAGGGATTGCTCGCTTGGGTGATTTAGGGGGCTTAAATAAAATCAGATGATCGCGCATTCATTTCTTAATTCTTAATTCTACATTCTTAATTCTTAATTCTTGTTAATCTTCTAAAAGATTAGTCGGCAACCCATCTATACTCTCAATGTTCTTGGCTTGCCAATACTCGTGAATTCCCTTTTCTCCCTTCTTATTCGCCCACTTGATTAGAGTTTCCCTCTCTCCTTTTAAGTCATACAAAGGTACACCATAACCACAGGAGGTTTGGGCAGATTCTACATTCAATACAATAATCTGTCTTTCCCCTGGTAGGCTATTGAATAGGGAGTAAAATTTTCCCCATTCATTATCCCTAGGTCGAATTACCTGACCGTGACCATAAAGCCGGAGAATTAATGGCTTTTCAGTGAAGCTACAAAACATGATCGTCATTCTGCCATTTTCTAGCAAATGAGCAGATGTCTCGTTACCGCTACCGGTTAAATCTAGATATGCTACTGTTTTATTATCAATACAGCGAAAGGTGTTAATCCCTTTGGGGGATAAGTTAATACGACCTTGATGGGGAGCTGTGGCTGTAAAAAATATCTTTTGCTCCTCAATAAACTCTCTTAACTCTTGATTTATTTCTGAGTAAAACTTAGCCATAGATTACACCAGATTACTCTAGTAATATTCTACCATAATAATAACCAATATAATAGTAAAGGGAATCGGGAATCGGGAATCGGGAATCGGGAATCGGGAATCGGGAATCGAGAGAATTAGGTAGACAGAATTTTTTCTATTTTCCCTTACCTGTTCCCTGTTCCCTGCTCCCTGCTCCCTGCTCCCTTAGGCTTCTCCTTTAACCATGTTAACTAGAATCCCAATAATTTTATTAATATCACTAATATAATAGCTATCATTATCTATATAAGCGACATTGTTATCAAGCTTAACAAACCTCCATTCATCCCCTGTTGTTACTGCACCATATACCCAGGGTAACTCATGACTTGCTTCTTGATTAAAGAGTTGAGCCGCATACATTTCTGCAATACATTGACCTAAGCCAGAAATAATATTTTCATTCTTAGCTTCAACTATGGTAATTACCGGTAACTCTAAATATAACTGTTCTTCTGATCCGCTAATAATATAATCGCAAAATCCAGTTAAGCCTTTTTCCTTATCGACATTAAAATCAATCCCTGAGAATAGACTAATTTTTTCAGATGATTTTTCTTTAACTTCCAGTAAGATATTAATAATGATGAGTTCTGACCTAGCTTTTTCCGTATTAATGGCTAACGCTAAAGGAACATTTCTTTTTAAGGTCTGTGCCAGATAATCACTTATTTCAAGTTCTTCAGTATTGGAAAATAGTGACTGATCCTCCACAGTCTGAATATTGAAGTCAAGCTTTATTTTCTTGAGAGTAAACTCACTGTATGCCACGTATAACAACCGAAGTATAGTTTAAGAGTATTTTGTTTGAAAGGGAGCAGGGAGCAGGGAGCAGTGTCGGAAGAGGAAAGAGGCAAAAAGTTTTGTGTACCTCATTAGGCTAAAAACCGCTATAGGGAAGTCCTTCAAGATTATGATCAACCAGGAAAATCATGGCTGGGACTCAAATTGAGCTTGATGTTTGGCTTTCTGCGCTTGCAGCTTTTCCCAAGCCGCCTCCCTACCTGGTAATGGTGGCTTTTTGGCAAGTCGGGCAATCAGGTCACGATTGCGCTGTTCATAATACTGTCGCAATTCTTCAGCTTCTTTCACTACAATTTGATACTCAGCTTCGACTTCAGCAGCATTGGCCTTAATATAGGCCAGAGCAGCGTTAATTTGTTCCTCGGTTAAGTTGAACAGACCACGAATAAACTTAGGAGGATATTGGGCAGTTAGGTAATCCATTACATCATAGAGTGTGATGCGCGTACCTGAGATCGTCAATCCTCTTTCTGTACGGATGATAGCAACTTTTGCATTAGACTGTAAACTCATATCCTTTATTGTTAAAAGACTAAATCCATAATTAACTACGCTAGCACTAGGAAAGCTGCTACTGGTTTTGTCTAGTTTGATGCGATCGCGAAGCGTGGCCAGAGGCCAATCGCTTTTAGCGGCTCCTAGGTCGCATCGCGTAGCGTGGCCGTAGGCCAATCGCATCAATGGATTGCTGCTGACTCTAAATTGCCACCTTAGCTGTTCACCCGCAAGCAATTATCTAGCTTCACCCTTCGCGGTACAACTTCAATCAATATCTTGATCTTTTTACGGTAGTCTTAGATTTACATAAGTACTATACTAGATTGATATGTCTAACAATCCTCTTGCAGAGGTCTTCGGATTCCCAACTAACAACTTCACAGAACAGGCAAAGCGCTATCGTCGCTACAAACTGTGTCCTTATAACAATAAGGTCCCGAATTGCACCAAAGATAAGGCAAACAATCCTCTAGGTGTATGTAGTATCTATCACAGGAATGAATCGGTCATTACTTGTCCAGTTCGCTTCCGACAGGATTGGCTAATTGCTGAAAATGCCGCTAATTATTTCTTTGGAGAGGAAACTA
Source organism: Moorena sp. SS36440bin_2 (assembly GCA_011524395.1). Taxonomy (GTDB): domain Bacteria; phylum Cyanobacteriota; class Cyanobacteriia; order Cyanobacteriales; family Coleofasciculaceae; genus Moorena. Next base: position 742 of record WTKN01000047.1, on the reverse strand, counting down.
ATTGGACTTCCCTGACAGAGGTTCGCTTGAAAGATGCCAATGGTCAGTCCGCTGGAAATATTGATCTAGTCTTAGTTTCTTATGATGATCGAGGAAAAGTTTTAGATTTTGGCTCTGTAGAAGTGCAAGCTGTTTATATTTCTGGTAACGTTAGAAAACCCTTTGAAAGGTATATTAGTAATCCTGAAGACTGGGAAACTATAGATTGGGCAAAATTGACAACTTATTATCCTAGTCCAGATTATCTATCATCTTCACGCAAACGCCTCCTCCCTCAGCTTTTGTATAAGGGGTCAATTTTTCGTGAGTGGAATAATAAACAGGTAATCGTTTTACAAAAGAGTTTCTTTGATACTCTGCCACAATTGCCACAGGTTGAATGGGATAAATCGGAAGTTGCCTGGCATCTTTACACCCTAGAACAGGAAAAAAATACGTTCAATTTGACGTTACACGATGTAGTTTATACAGAATACTGGGCAGCAATTAACGCTATTTCAAAACCGAAAGCTGGTAACGTAGAAGATTTCCTTGAAGTGCTTCAACAGAAACTTGATGATAAACTAGATAATCCTCCAGATACTCAAACCATAGTAGATATTCCTTTACAATAAAGGATAATCTGTTTATCGTAGCTATGAGGTACAGATTATTTTTTATCTCTTTCCTCTTCCCTCTTTTCTCTTCTCTGCTCCCTGCTCCCTGCTCCCTGCTCCCTGCTCCCTGCTCCCTGCTCCCTGCT
>WTKN01000279.1 GCA_011524395.1 Moorena sp. SS36440bin_2 | reverse complement strand
GAATGCAAGTGATGAATCAGGATCTCTACAACTACCTTATTCAAGAAAAAATCACAGCCAAGGAAGCCCTTAAAGCATCTCCTGATCCCCAAGCTTTGATACGCCAGATGCGCACTGGTGGTATCGATGCTTCCGCCTCGGCTCGTGATTGGATGAACGAAGCTTGAATGCGCGAATGCGCATTCGCGCATTCTACATTCTTACCTTTTACCTTGCTTCGCCAACTTCTTCTTAGACAGCTTCCGCAAACGAACTGACTCAGGTGTAATCTCTACCAGTTCATCGGGTCCAATATACTCCAAAGCCCGTTCCAAACTCATATCCATTGGGGCTTGTAACTGCACTAATTCATCCCCAGTGGCAGAACGATGGTTAGTTAACTGCTTCGTTTTACAGACATTGAGGTCTAAATCCTGAGGACGATTGTGTTCCCCAATAATCATGTTTTTGTAAACCTTGGTGCCTGGTTTAATAAAGAATACACCCCGGTCTTCTCCATTTTTCAGGGCATAGAAGGTAGCGACCCCTTCTTCAAAGGCCACAATTACTCCATTGCGGCGAGTTTCTAATTCCCCAGTCATGGGACGATATTCTAGGAAGCTATGATTCATGATACCTTCACCTTTGGTCAAGCGAAGGAAGTCTCCCCGGAAACCGACTAAGCCACGGGCAGGAATCACAAAATCGATTTGGGTGCGACCATTGGCACCCACTTGCATATCTTGCATTTCCCCTTTGCGCTGTCCTAAACGCTCGATACAGCTACCCACGGCTTCTTCTGGTACATCTAGCACTAGATATTCAAAGGGTTCACAAGGTTGACCATTGACTTCCCGATAGATCACTTGGGGTTGGGAAACTTGGAACTCATATCCTTGGCGACGCATGGTTTCGATCAGAATACCCAGGTGTAGCTCTCCACGACCAGATACTAGGAATTTATCGGGGGAGTCAGTGGGTTCTACCCGTAGTGCTACGTTTGTTTCTAATTCTCGGAATAAGCGATCGCGTAATTGTCGCGACGTTACAAAGTCCCCTTCCTTACCGGCAAAAGGCGAATCATTCACGCAGAAGGTCATTTGCAAGGTAGGCTCATCTACCTTAATTAGGGGTAAGGCTTGGGGTTCATTGGGACAAGTAATGGTTTCACCAATATTGGCATCAGCAAACCCAGCTACTGCCACGATATAACCAGCTGATGCTTCTTGTAGGTCAACTCGCTTGAGTCCTTCAAATCCCATCAACTTGGTGACTTTTGCCTGAACTATGTCCCCAGTATCCTTAACTAAAGCAGCTTGTTGACTGGCCTTAATGGTTCCGTTGTGAATTCTGCCAATCACAATCCGACCTAGATACTCGGAATAGTCCAAGGTAGTGACTTGTAGTTGTAGGGGCTTGGCAGGGTCTCCTACTGGTGGCGGGACATGATGCAAAATTGCTTCAAACAGTGGCTGCATATCTACCGGTTCTGCGTCCAAATCTTCTTTGGCGTAGCCTTGTAGACCGGAGGCAAATAGGTAGGGAAACTCACACTGGTCATCGTCTGCTCCTAATTCTAGGAACAGATCCAGGACTTTGTCGATGGCACCATAAGGATCCGCTTGGGGTCGGTCAATTTTATTGACCACTACAATCGGGCGCAGTCCTTTTTCCAGAGCTTTTTTGAGGACAAATCGGGTTTGAGGCATTGGTCCTTCATTTGCATCCACAATTAGGATGCAGCCATCCACCATACCCAATACCCGCTCTACTTCTCCACCAAAGTCAGCGTGACCAGGAGTATCAACAATATTAATTAGGATGTCTTTGTACCGAACGGCGGTATTCTTAGAAAGAATAGTAATACCCCGCTCCCGCTCTAAATCGTTGGAGTCCATGACGCAGTCTGGAACGTCTTCCCCTTCGCGGAAGATACCGGATTGCTTGAGTAGAGCGTCAACTAAGGTAGTTTTGCCGTGATCGACGTGAGCGATAATAGCAACGTTGCGAATTGGAAGAGTCATACCAGCGCCTGGAAATAGGTAGCAGCAGTTAAAATTTTTCTAAAGATTTCTTAATAATTCTAGCTTACCTTGGAAAGACCCGAAGAAAAAAGGCAAGAGGCTTGCATACAAAAGGCAAGAGGCAAGAGGCAAGAGGCAAGAGGCAAGAGGCATGTATGCTAAAGTTGACTACAACAGCTTAGGTCCGCTTTCCGCATCTAATTATTAAATTCCCCACAAATCGCACCTTTTGCTGCTTGTGTCAATTTACTAACCTTTATGGGTAGTGCTATAATTGAGATTTATATCATTTCAGGATAATTCCCCTGTCTTGATGCAGTCGCTCATGGCGCATGGGTCTGTGTGCGGAACCTGCGTCCGCACCGCTGTTTGCCCCGTGGA
>WTKN01000349.1 GCA_011524395.1 Moorena sp. SS36440bin_2 | reverse complement strand
AAATAAAAAATAAAGGTAATGCTGTTATCACAGTTTAAATGCATAACAGCTTATTAACGCACCCTACTACTTATAGATTTTGGTGATAGGTTTTGGACTCCAGTTTTGTGTAAGTCGTGGGAATTATTTCTGGGGTAATTTCTCAACAACTGTGGCTTGTTGATGTTAGTTTGCTTCCATCCATACTTAAGCATTTTTGTCAATGGTGATATGATAATTAGATCTACAGGTGGCGACCTCGAATCAGAAGAAGTATTGATGATGGGGTTAGATATTTGGCATTTTGGCAGTCATTTTATTTTGGATAGGGATAACGTTTCGGCTTACCGTTTAATCTAGTGTTTTTAGTGTTTCACCCTGGGCAGATAGGGAGGTGACAATCGAACTTAAAGTGGTTAGGATAGAGGTTTTGTCCAGGGAAGTAACATCATTATTGGTAAGGCTGACTTTATTAAAACTGTCGAAGACTGATATCAGGTCATCCTAGGAACTTAGAGCCAGCTAAAATTTGGCATCACCTTCTGGGAGAGAAGTCTGCCCTATCCATTCTTCCAGCGCCAATGCAGTAGAGGAGATTGGAGCTAAAACGCAACTTGGGCGTACCATCACAGGGGTTTTGCATGGGTTTTCACCACAAGGAGTAAAAGGTACTGATCAGGTCAAGACACCCAAGGATTTCCTGAGCCAGATTGGCGAGAACCTCTAGTACCAAGTCCAATTAATTACTGTCAAATTAATTACTGCCAAAATAGTCCCTATATTGTTAGGAATGGATATTATAGGTAATAGGTAATGGGTGAGGGATGCAGCGCCGACCTGCGGGGGTTTCCCCCACTCGCGCTTTGCATCAATAAAGGATAATTTTAAACTAGATTAGAAATGATAATGAGCCTTTACATTACCCTTAATTAGTACACCTGGGCAGAAATTGGTGACCAGTTACTTTGAATACAAGGGGGTAAAGGGGTGAGGGGGGTTGTTTTTAGCGGCCAGCTATTTCCGTGCCTGTTGCACCAGAGAAGGAAAATAATGCTATTGAGAAATTTATCACTATTTTCTTCAGGTTTTCCAGGCTATAGCAACTGCCAGAAAAATTATGTAAACTAAACTACAACCGCCAGAAAAATTATGTAAACTAAACTACAAAAATCTTGGTATATAAGCCAAAGCCTATAAATCAACTAAAACTCATCCTCTTGTTTATATCTATAAAAAATTTAAATCATTTATGACTTCTCCTTAAACATTTCTAATTTATTGTAAAAAAACATCTGTGTTGTATATAAAATAAAGTTAAGAAGGATGACCTCCTAAGAGGAAAATTTTCTAAACTAGTAGTATCAGCCCCGATAGAGTTGATAGCTCAATGAAGGGGAGAAACGAATTGCTAGGCTAGAGTTAATAGAATGGCATATTGGTTGACGTTGTCTTGATGCAGTCGCTCATGGGGTTTCCCCCCTTTGCCGACACCTCTGCATCGCTGTCATAAGGTGACGTTGTCTGCCGAACAGGCTAAGCGTTGAGTTAAGGCTAGTTCAGGAACTGCCAAAACTTCAGGTGCTTCATCGGACTTTTCACAAATCCTTCACAATTCTATGGCAAAATCCCATTGCCCCAGAAAAGCCTAAATACTCCCCTTGGAAATCTACCTCAGGAGAAGCATCCTACTATGGTCACCACTGCTCCAGAAAAACCCCCACCATGTGCCAAAGACAAAGCTTTCGTCCTCTGGTTTGAGGAAGTTGGTATTGCCGATATCGCCATAGTCGGGGGAAAGAATGCCTCTTTGGGAGAAATGATCCGACAACTTACACCAGTAGGAGTGAGAGTACCCACTGGCTTTGCTACCACAGCCTATGCCTATCGATATTTTATTGAGAAAGCTGGGTTAGAAGCCAAGCTGCGACAGGGATTCTCTGACCTGGATTTGGAAGATGTCAATAACTTGCGACAACGGGGGATGCAAGCGAGAAGCTTAATCCTCAATACGCCATTCCCAGAAGAACTAGCCAATGCGATCGCGCAAGCATACCAACAACTATGCCAACGCTATGGGAATGATCCCCAGGAATTCTGTGAGCAGTTTGACCCAGAATATCGGGACACTTGCCTACAATCAAATTACAATACAGATGTAGCAGTTCGTTCCAGTGCCACCGCTGAGGACTTACCTGATGCTAGCTTTGCTGGTCAACAGGAAACCTATCTCAACGTCCACGGAGTAAAAGCGGTTGAGCAAGCGTGTCACAAATGCTTTGCGTCCCTTTTTACCAACCGTGCCATCTCCTATCGAACTGTTAAAGGCTTTGACCACTTTGATGTTGCTCTCTGTGTCGGTGTCCAGAAAATGGTGCGCTCAGACCTAGCGTCGTCTGGTGTGATGTTCTCCATCGACACCGAAACCGGATTTAAAAATGCGGCTTTAGTAACGGCAGCTTACGGTTTAGGTGAAAACGTTGTCCAAGGAGCAGTCAACCCTGATGAATACCTGGTGTTCAAGCCGACTCTCCAAGAGGGGTATCGCCCTATCCTAGACAAACGTCTAGGCAGCAAAGAAGTCAAAATGGTCTATGATGACGGCGGTAAACTGACGAAAAATATATCAGTACCGCCATCAGAACAGGGAAAATACGCGATCAATGATGAAGAAATTCTCACCCTAGCCAAATGGGCTAGCATCATTGAAGAGCACTATTCCCAGGTGCGGGGTAGCTACACCCCCATGGACATTGAGTGGGCGAAAGACGGGAAAAGCAGTGAACTCTTTATTGTTCAAGCCCGTCCGGAAACTGTACAATCCCAGAAATCTACCAATGTTATTTGTCATTATCAACTCAAAGGCGATGTAGAGACATTGCAGGCAACGTCTGTGCTAGCCACCGGTCGCGCCGTTGGGGAAATGATTGGTCAAGGCAAAGCAAGGGTAATTCTGGATGTGAACAAGATTGACCGTTTCCAACCCAAAGAGGTGTTGGTCACGGACAAGACAGATCCGGATTGGGAACCTATCATGAAGAGAGCGAGTGCTATCGTCACTAACCAAGGAGGTCGCACTTGTCACGCCGCCATCATTGCCCGTGAGATGGGTATCCCTGCGATTGTGGGTTGTGGTAATGCCACTAACCAGTTGAAGACAGGCCAACCCGTGACGGTTTCCTGTGCAGAAGGAGATGAAGGCAAGGTTTATCAAGGGTTGCTGCCCTTTGAGGTGCAAGAAACACTCCTTGAGAACCTACCGCGCACCCGCACCAAAATCATGATGAATGTGGGGAACCCAGAGAAAGCCTTTAGTCTGTCTTCTCTTCCTTGCGATGGGGTGGGGTTAGCTCGGTTTGAGTTCATCATTGCCAATCACATTAAGGCACACCCGATGGCGTTGATTCACTTCGATAAACTCGAAGATCCATCGGTCAAAGAAGAAATTGCTCAGCTGACAGCATTGTATGACCATAAACCTGACTTCTTTGTGGATAAACTAGCCAACGGGATTAGCATCATCGCTGCTGCTTTCTATCCCAAACCAGTTATCGTCAGGATGTCAGATTTCAAGAGTAACGAATACGCCAATCTTTTAGGGGGTCAACAGTTTGAACCCAGGGAAGAGAACCCGATGCTAGGATGGCGAGGGGCGTCTCGTTACTGTGATGAAATCTACCGGGAAGCCTATGGTTTGGAATGTAAGGCACTCAAACGGGTACGGGATGAGATGGGACTGACAAACGTTATCCCCATGATTCCCTTCTGTCGCACCCCTGATGAAGGTCGCCTGGTGCTGGCGGAAATGGAAAAACATGGCTTGAAGCGAGGGGAGAATGGGTTACAAGTCTATGTGATGTGTGAAATCCCCAGTAACGTCATCCTAGCCGACGAGTATAGCCAAATCTTTGACGGCTTCTCCATCGGTTCTAATGACCTGACTCAATTAACCCTAGGCTTAGACCGTGACTCTGCCTTAGTTGCCCATATCTTTGACGAACGCAACGAAGCAGTGAAACAGATGGTGCGGATGGTGATAGAAAAAGCCAAGAAAAATGGCCGCAAGATTGGTATCTGTGGTCAAGCACCAAGTGACTATCCAGAATTTGCCTGCTTCCTAGTGGAGTTAGGAATTGATTCCATCAGCTTGAATCCTGACTCGGTACTCAAGACACTTCTAGATATCGCCAAGGTAGAAGAAGTGAATTAGTGTCGTGGTGTTAGGTGTTAAGACTCTTAGGTATTAAGAAATCTACATTACACCGGGTGCATCTCACTTTTGCTATTTGACGCGGTGCTGCATTACGGGACAGACTGTCCCAAAACTTGCTATGGCTTGCGTCTTGGCGAGCCCGTCCCTAACACACCCTACCCCACTTTTTTACAAATATGAGATGCACCCCATTACACCTAACCAAATACCTCAATCTTTTCCCCATAGAGATGACTATAATCTCGTCGCATTTAGGGGCAAGTTGTAGCTAGCTTCTAGGTTCAAAACGTCTTCGGTGCCCTTGAACCATTAAGAATTAAATTCGCCACCGGTCGCACCGCAAGGATGCCGATTTTGGTGCTTGATGTCGCCGACTTCTTGATCAACAATCCCAGATCATCTTGGAGGAAGGATGAGTTAATAGCAATAAATTCTCATGTAATTTCAAATCAAAAATTACATTACAAAACTTTAAGATACGCCAGGGGCGAGGGTGATTAACTGGTCCAAAACCATATAAAACCCTTGGTTAACCATAAATTTGACGTTCCATCAAGGGTTGTTTGTTTAAGAAATATAAAATAGGAGGAATTGGGGATGATAGCTCCAGAGAAATATAAATAAAATATAAAGATTAGAAAATAAATCAAGAATGAGTAATTAAATAGAACAAATTCCACCATTTTTGATTTTTCCAAATTTATCAAATGTAGATCAGCTGAAATCACTAGTTTTATTGCTGTCAGCTCAAGGAGAAAACCATGCTAGCCACGACTATGGGAGAAACCACCCCTGATAGCCTTGAGGTCTTAGGGCTTCTTGTATGCGTAATTAGGCTGTCTTCAATGGCATATATCACGGTTAAACAGGATCCACAGACAGCAGTGGAACAAGTGAAAGCTTCACAAGCCTATAAAAGGGTGCATTTTAAGACAATTTTTTTTCAATCCATACTATAAAGGGTGTTCACATGTTAAGAACAGTTAACCAAACCATCAAACCAAGCTTTGCCCTAGTCTGGCAAACTCTGTCATCTGTGCTGCTTGGGATTGCCCATAATCTCCAAGCTATAAAAACCAGGTTTTCAGGAATCTTCTTTAACGAGGTCAACCTAGATTTGATATCTGAGGAAGACAATTGTGAACCCAACCCAGTCATAAAAGTATCAATGTTGACTAATGCTGGCTTGGGCAATGTGCCTTACTACTGCTTCTTTTGGAAAGGTTGAACCACTGCAAGTAGGCCATGGGTATTAAAGGGTGCATTTTAAGACAATTTTTTTCAATCTATACTATTAAAGGGTGTTGACATGTTCATAAAAATTAACGAAAACATCAAACCAAGCTTTGCCGTAGTCTGGCAAAAGCTGTCATCTGTGCTGTTTGGGATTGCCCATAATCTCCAAGCTATAAAAACCAGGGTTTCAGGCATCTTCTTTAACGAGGTCAACCTAGATTTGATATCTGAGGAAGACAATTGTGAACCCAACCCAGTCATAAAGGTATCAATTTTGACTAATGCTGGCTTGGGGAGTGTGCCGTACTACTGTTTTTTATGGGAAGAACGTAGATTGTACTGATTCCAGCTAGTCCAGGCTCGCATAAATAAGTCACAACTTTGAGCTACAGAGGTCGAAGCTGGTCATTTCACTTATTTCGATGTCCCCTGGAGTAGTGCTAAATTTGCTAAGCAGTATAGTAGATTCAACTAATTCACGAGAATCCCTGCCTTCAAAAGGCAGGGATTCTCGTATATTGGTATATTCGTGGATTAATTGCACATCAACTTCATCTGGCCATCTCCCGGTCTGGTCATCCCGACCTCTGGGCATCTGCATCTGTAGTGCTACTGTGAAGACTTGCTATAGCTTGGATAGCCCCATAGCTGATTAGGGGGTAAGCTGAGAAGGACCTGTTGCTGTAACCAAAAGTGTGTTAACTGTGGTCTACTGATTGGTCTACTGATTGGCAAACTGGGATCAAAGGGCATTCACCCTTTCAGTCATGGAGGTGGCAAACTAGAAGAAATGGATTTAAGTAGGGGAGTTGATCTTGGCACATAAGATAGAGCCTCTATGGGCAGTACAAGATGACCAACAGAGAAAGGACGTTCTGATGAAGCGTAAAAATCAAGACATGTTAGCACTGGTGTGGCGAAGCACTATTGTTTTGTCATTCTTCCTGTTGCCTGTTGGCCTTGGCAGTGCCCAATCCATCGAACCTGACCCTCCAAAACAGATAGTCGCTCAGGGCTCAAGTCAAAAGCCAGTTCAATCTGATGCGAATCTTAGCTTTAAGCGGGTGACCCTCCTGTCAAATGTTTTGCTGGTTGTGCTGGTGACTCTGGTACTGCTACTGGTGGCTGCGATCGCAGGGTTGTGGCTGCTAAGAAGGTCTGTGATTCGTGAGGTTGCGCAAATCGTGAAAGCTCACCTCAATGAACTGACTGACTTGGAAGATAGGATTGCCAGTGCTAATAAAAATGTTGAAAGTATCCTTGAAAAAACTGAAGAGATTGCCTTGGAGCTAGATCAGCAGGCGGCAGAGTTTAAACAAGACCTAAGTGTTAAACGAGAAAATCTATCTAAGCTGTTATCCAAATTGTCTCAGTCTCAGCAACAGGCATTAACGACAATCAAGACGCAAAAAACCGATACTCAACAAGAGCTAGAACAATTAGAGACTGACTTGGCATCAAGACTGTCTAAACTCGAGCAAGACGCTAAAAAGCAACGGGATAGTTTTCTGAAGTATCTAGAAAACTTAAGCGCTGAGTTTGCCCCCCAATTATCTGAACTCAAGGGGGATGTGCAAGGCCAGAAAGATACAATACTGAAGAAACTGAAGCAATTAGAGACTGAGTTTGGCTCCGAACTGTCTGACCTGAAAGAAACTGCGGCAAACCAAAAGGACTTAACTTTAAAAGATTTCGAAAAATTAGGTGCTGAATTTCCTCCAGAATTATCGAAAATCCAGGCGGATGTGCAAGGCCAGAAAGAGACAATTCTGAAAAAACTGAAGCAATCAGAGAATGAGTTTGGCTCCGAACTGTCTGACCTGAAAGCAAAGGCTCAAAAACAAAGCGATGATTACCTGCAAACCCTAGAAAAATCAAGGGCTGAGTTTGCTCCTCAACTATCTGAAATTGAGGCGAATGTACAAGAACATAAGGATAAAGTACTGCAGCAACTAAATCAATCAGAGTCTGAGTTTGCTGTTGAACTGTCTAAGCTTAAGGCAACGGCTGAGAAAGAAAGGAACAGTTACCTTCAGAATATAGAAAAACTCACCTCTGAGTTTGCTCCTCAATTATATTTAATTGAAGCAAATGTAAAAGGTAATCAAGATAAAGTATTGGATAAAGTTAACCAATCAGAGAGTGAGTTTGCTTCAAAATTGTCTACACTTGAATCAAAGGCTCAACAGGAAAGGGATTTAATCATAAAAAATATAAAACAGCTAGAGACAGAGTTTACTCCTCAGCTATCTGAAATTAGGGTGGAGGCTGAACAAAAAGCTCAAAATAAAATCGATTTAGCTCTTCAGAAGCTAGAGCAATTAGGAAATGACATTACTGAACAACTTTCAACATCCAAGTCCAAGATTGAAGGGCAAATAGATCAGACTCTCCAGCATCTGAAAGAGCTAGAGGCTAACTTAAACACTGAAGTTTCTGACTCTCAGTCAGGAATTAAAACTCAGAATGCTCAGACCATTCAGAGTCTGGAAAAATTAGAAACAGAGGCTAAAACTCAACTTTCTGATTTACAGTCGGACATTCAAAATCGAAAAGATATAATCCTTCAAAATCTGGACAAATTGGAAACAACCTTGGCGGATCAGCTGTCTGAGGTCGAATCTGATGCTCAAACCGAGAAGGATAAGATTCTACAACAACTAGCAGAGATTTCCCCAACATCCATTGCAGAAGCTGCTCTGTCTGAAGTGCTGCAAAATACTCAAACTCTGACGGAACAATTAGAACGCCTCAAATCGAACCATCCTAAGTTGTTCTTGAATCCAGATGACTATGTGAATCAGGGCAATACTCTATTCTCTCAAGGGCAGTATCAAGATGCGATCGCTTCCTATGATCAAGCTCTTGACCTTCAACCGAATAACCCTGATATTTGGTACCAGCGAGGTATGGCACTATGGGAATTACAGCAGTATCAAGATGCGATCGCTTCCTATGACAAAGTAATTGATATCAAGCCAGATGACCCAGATAGCTGGTATCAAAGAGGTCTGGCTTTAATGGAACTGCGGCGGTATGAAGGAGCAGTGGTTGCTTTTAATAAGGTGGTTAAACTCAAGCAAGACCACTATAAAGCCTGGTTAAACCGGGGCATGGCACTAAGACGGTTGAGACGGTACGAAGATGCGATCGCTTCCTATGACAAGGCCCTAGAAATTCAGCCAGACTATCACCAAGCTTGGGTTGACCGAGGAGTCGCACTAGGTATGCTAGAAAAGCATGAAGAGGCTTTTGGATCCTTCGACCAAGCTGTCCAAGTTCAGCCAGATAATACGGTAGCCTGGTTGAATCGAGGCATGGCTCTGGATGTATTAGAAAGATACCAAGAAGCTGTTGCCTCTTTTGACAAGGCTATTGAATTAAATCCCGACTCCCACAAAGGCTGGAATTACAGAGGTTCTACCTTAGTCAAGCTAGAACAGAATGATCAGGCATTGGAAAGCATTAATCGGGCTTTGGAAATTCAACCTGAGTATGCTGCTGGTTATTATAACAAAGCAATAGTTTATTCTTCCCAGGGTCAAGTCACCTTAGCTGTGGAAAACCTAGAGCAGGCGATTGAGCTAAATCCAAGGTATCGGGAAGAGGCCAGTAATGACCCGGATTTTGAGGCTATTTCAGACGATGATCGGTTCTGGCAGTTGATTGGAGGCTAGAATCCTCTTTATATCTTGGTTCCCTAAATTATTCCTATCCCATGCTTGGGATCAACTATGTACTAAAGTCTAGTTTAGTCTCGCAACTAAACCCCAATAAATAGGTATAAAACGGTATTTAACTGTACAAAACCGACATTGACATTTTGCTAGCGCTAGAGTATAATCAGACAAGAAGACACACCAGTTGACGATGTCAAAAAAAGTGGGCTATTCCAAAAAACTATCGACTCAAATTGTCCCTGTGCTGGGGATGAGTAAGTCGGTCGAACTTGAGTTGTTGTCTACAATGAAAAAACTAGGGGTCGTTAGGGCTGAGTCTTACAACAAGCTGGGAAGCATCAACCATTGGGGACTGGACTGGAAAAAGGCCATCCCGGAAGTAAAGAGTTTCAGAACTCCCGACACCCTGGGGCTGCCTGCTAAGTTAATGGATTGGACTATCAATGATGTAGCAAAAGCCATTACAGCTCAGCAAGCAGCCTGTATTGATGCGGTGATTAAGAAAATCTACAAGAGGTTTCAAGGAATTGAAAACAAAAAGACTAGAAAAAAACTTTGCCAACAGGTTAAAACTTTAGAAATTCTTGATAATCCACTTCTTCACAGACTGATTAGAAAAGAGTTTCAACGGGGGCATTCCTGGGTCAAAAACCAGATAGTCTATCAAAAAGTAGGCTATAAGTGCAGAAGGCTCTCTCGCAACACTTATCAGTTAGAGTTAGCTGGATTAATAAGAGGTAAAAGAAACAAGATAATAGTCAAATCTAATCGCCAAATAAGTGGGCAAATTAGATTAATCTACAGTCAAACTTTCCAAAGATTTGAGATTCATTTTTTAGTAGACTATGGAACCGTAGAAATTCCATCTGAACGTCGGAGCATCGGAGTAGACAAGGGATACACGGAGGCTTTATATGACTCAGATGGTCAGGCACACGGCAACAATCTAGGTAGAGTAATAACCAAGAAGTCCGACAGAATCTGCTCAAAAAACCGCAACAGAGGAAGACTTTGGGCGCTTCACAGGAAGTTAAAAAAAATCGATCCAGCTAAATCGGCTCGAATCCTCGAAAATAACCTGACCAGAAAAACGGAAAATCGCCGATACCGAAAAAATCAATCACAGATAAAGGCGATTATAGGAGCCGCTTCCAAGTCTCTTTTCAAAGGAGAATCATTAAAGGTATTTGCAGAAGATTTAACACAACCAATTAGAACCAAACGCCAGTCCAAGGCCATGTCTCGCAAGCTCAATAGTTGGATGAAAGGACAGATGCGGAACTCCTTGCAGAAATGGGCTAATTGGACTGGGTCGGTTGTCACAGAAGTCCAGCCTAGTTACACGTCGCAAGTTGACTCCGTGACTGGAACCCTATTGGGTAAAAGGAGCGGGGACAATATTACCAGATTTAATGGGGTCGTGTTGCAGGCTGACCACAATGCTGCTAAAAACATCCTTGATCGAGGTACAGACAAGGAGATTTCCCGGTACATGAGCAAAACCGAGGTTCAAACAGTGTTGCTGCGTCGTACCGCGCGTTTCTTGAAGGGTATGGGACTGAGTCTGCTAGATGCAGTTGAGCTTGGATGGCTTGACTCCAAACATGAGCTTTGCTCGGGCTTTCAAGCAACTCTTGGTCGAGATGCCAGGAAAGCCTAGACAGATGAGTGGGAGGCTTAACTCCAATTGCTGACTACCACTCCTCACTCAGGCAATAATAAATTGCACCTTGACCGTCTTATCCGGGTTTATCCCGATTTATCCCGGTTCAAGAGTATCTCTAGATTGATATAGCAGGAAATCAGCTTGCACCAACATATTTGTAGATTCCCAGATCATACAGCATGGTAGACCTGACCCCAAATCCTAGTTTTAGTTTGACTATTTGCTTAACTTACCCCAACCGTGCCGGGATGTTAGCCAGCGTAACTCAAGCGATCGCATCTGTTGGCGGTCAATTGGGAGAAATTATGGTGGTCGAGAAAACTCGGAAAATTGCTACTCGTGAGATTACAGTAGATGCAGCTAGCAGTGAACACGCTGAACAGATTGTACAAGCGGTGTCAGAAGTCCCCGATGTCGAAATCCTAAATGTCTATGACCGCACCTTCAACCTCCATCGCGGTGGCAAAATCAGTGTCAACAGCAAAATCCCCCTCAAGCATCAATCGGAATTGGCTATGGCTTACACTCCTGGTGTAGGTCGGATTTGTAAAGCGATCGCATCTGACCCAGAACAGGTCTACTCCTTTACCATTAAAAGCAACATGGTTGCTGTGGTCACGGATGGCAGTGCAGTGTTGGGGTTGGGTAACTTAGGGCCAGAAGCCGCTTTGCCAGTGATGGAAGGGAAAGCAATGCTGTTCAAAGAATTTGCTGGTATTGATGCTTTTCCTATCTGCCTAGCTACCCAAGATACGGATCAGATCGTAGAAACCGTTAAAACTATCGCGCCGGTTTTTGGTGGTATTAACTTAGAAGATATTAGTGCTCCCCGTTGCTTTGATATTGAAGCGAGACTGCGGCAGGAGTTAGATATTCCAGTCTTTCACGATGACCAGAACGGTACGGCTATTGTCACCCTTGCTGCCTTGACCAATGCCCTGAAGGTAGTAAAAAAATCCCTAGAAGAGGTAAGAATTGTTATTAATGGAGCAGGCGCTGCCGGTATGGCAGTTGCCCGGTTACTCCGTAAAGCTGGTGCAGGTGCAATTTGGATATGCGACTCCCAAGGCATTATTTCCACTAAACGCCCTAACTTGACTGAGCAAAAGCAAGAATTTGCTGTGGATGCTTCGGGTACTCTCGCTGGTGCCATTGGTAATGCTGATGTGTTTATTGGGGTGAGTGTACCTGGGGTTCTCACCCCAGACATGGTTAGGTCCATGGCCAAGAAGCCCATTGTCATGGCCATGGCTAATCCTATACCGGAAATTCAGCCAGAATTGGTAGTAGATGATGTAGCAGTAATGGCTACAGGTCGTAGTGACTATCCCAATCAGATTAATAATGTTCTGGCTTTTCCAGGGGTTTTTCGTGGCGCTATAGATTGTCGGGCGTCAAGCATTACCGTGAATATGTGTCTCGAAGCAGCTTTTGCGATCGCATCCCTGATTAATCCCAGTGATTTAGATCGAGAACATATCATTCCCTCAGCATTTGATGAGCGAGTTGCTCCTGCGGTTGCTGCTGCGGTGCAAAGGGCAGCACGTCAGGATGGTGTAGCATGCCATTAAGTCGTTGTATTTCGATAATTTCATGATTGAGCTGTAGAAATTAGCTATTCTAGTTGCATTTGATTCATTTTTTGAGGCAGGACTGATGATTGTAACTACTACTGATGTTATTCAAGGTGCGATTGTTGAAGAGTATTTGGGCGTTGTCACTGCTGAGGTGGTTTACGGCACCAATGCACTGCGGGATTTCTTTGCTGGTATTCGAGATTTAATCGGAGGACGTACTGGCAGTTATGAAAAAGTCTTTGAAAAAGGACACCAAGAAGCCCTCAAAGAATTGAAGCAACGTGCCTCAGAACTAGGAGCAGATGCTGTGATTGGCATTGCTATGGATACTGGCACAATTAACGTTGATGAAAAGGGGGTGCTGCTACTGATTACTGCAACTGGCACAGCCATCAAAATCAAGAATTAAGGATTGCTTGACAGTTGACGGGTACCCGTCAACTCTTGTTTAACTAAATCTGCTAAATTTCCTTGACAACTCATAGTCATTACGACTACGATTAAAGAGTCACAATCATAAAGGAATGAGTAAGACAAGATGGTTATCAATCAAGTACCCGACGTAGTATTTAAGACCAGAGTCAGAGATGAGTCAGTGGCTGGACCCAATCCCTTCCGCTGGCAAGACCGCACTACACAGGAAATTTTTGGCGGTAAGCGTATCGTGCTATTTTCCCTTCCTGGTGCCTTCACACCCACCTGTTCATCAACCCACTTACCCCGCTATGAAGAACTCTTTGATGAGATCAAAGCACAAGGGGTTGATCAAGTGATATGCTTATCTGTTAACGATGCCTTCGTGATGTTCCAGTGGGGCAAACAGCAAGGGGTTCAGAATATCTTCTTGCTACCCGATGGTAATGGGGAATTCACCCGCAAAATGGGGATGTTGGTAGAAAAAGATAATCTCGGTTTTGGTATGCGTTCTTGGCGCTACTCCATGGTGGTAGATGACGGCAAGATTGAAAAAATGTTTGTAGAACCCGGCTATGCAGATAATGCCCCTGATGATCCCTTCGAGGTCTCAGATGCAGATACCATGCTGAACTACTTGAAGTCAGGTAAAAGTTGACATCCTTCCCACCTTAGTTAAGGCTTTATCAGTAGAGGCGTTACCTGCAATGCCTCTACTGTTTTCAGTTTGGTGCATAAGTCCTGATCATCATGGATTTACTTGAGAGTTACACAAAAATTATTATTTTGGGGGATCAGTAAAATTTTCCCTCCGAACGCCTATTGCATTTATATAGATAAAATAAGTAATCTTTCCACGGAATAGTAATTCAGAAGTTTGGGGGAGTCATGAGCTACGATTTTGATTTATTCGTTATTGGTGCAGGTTCCGGAGGAATTGCTACAGCTAGACGAGCCGCAGAATATGGGGCAAAAGTAGGCATTGCAGAATTTGACCGTTTAGGTGGAACTTGCGTAAATCGTGGCTGCGTTCCTAAGAAGCTGATGGTTTATGCCTCCCATTTTCCTGATCAATTTGAAGAGGCACAGGGATATGGCTGGAGTAAGGTACACAGTACCCTGGATTGGACAACAATGATCACAGCAGTGAATCAGGAAACAGAACGCCTCAATGGCATTTATCAACGTATGTTGGATAACTCTAAAGTGGAACTGTTTCAGGGTTATGCTAAGTTCGTGGATTCCCACACCATAGACATTGGCGGACGCAAAGTAACTGCACAGAAAATATTGATTGCAGTGGGAGGACATCCGGTCAAGCCCGATATTCCTGGAATTGAACACGCGATTACCTCTGATGATATCTTCCACCTCAAGGAACAACCGAAGCGGATCGTGATTCTTGGGGGTGGCTATATTGGTGTTGAGTTTGCCTGTATTCTCAATGGTTTAGGCTCTGAAGTCACGGTGGTTATTCGTCGTGATCAGATTTTACGGGGATTTGATGCGGAAATGGGTTCCGAGATTCAACAAGCCATGGAGAAACATGGCATTCGCGTGCTAAATAACAGTAAGATCATCGCTATTGAAAAGACATCAGCCGGTCTGAATTTAACGGTACAAGGACAATCACAAACAACTATAATTGCTGATGCTGTCAGTTTAGCTGCCACAGGACGTATACCCAATATCCAGAATCTAGGTTTAGAGAATACTGGAGTAGAAATTGAAAACGGTGCGATCGCAGTCGATAAGTACAGTCTTACCACAGAAGACCATATCTTTGCCGTAGGGGATTGTACTAACCGCATGAACTTAACTCCCGTTGCGATTAATGAAGGTCGTGCCTTTGCCGATACCGTATTTGGTGGCAAATCCCGGATCATGAGCTACGAGAATGTCCCAACCGCAATTTTTACCACACCCGAAGCAGCTACGGTTGGTCTAAGTGAGGCAGAAGCACGGGAAAAATATGGGGATGCGGTAAAAGTCTATCGTTCTCGGTTCAGAGCGATGTACTATACTCTACCCGGTCGGGATGAAAAAACCCTGATGAAGTTAGTGGTTGACCAAAACACTGACAAAGTCTTGGGTGCTCATATGGTAGGAGACCATGCAGCAGAGATTATTCAAGGAATTGCGATCGCATTGAAAACCGGAGCTACCAAAGCTAACTTTGATGCTACTGTTGGCATTCATCCCAGTTCTGCAGAAGAGTTTGTCACAATGCGCTAAGAGACTTAAAAAGCTTTCTAAATCTTCTAAATACAGTTGAAACTAGGGCGTGAGGACACGCCCTAGTTTCGTAATATAGCGCTTTCACATCAGATATGAAAATTTATACCAATTCAATTCACGAATGCCTACAATAGGGCATTATTACTAAGTGCTTAAATACTTTTAGTTCTCCAGATCAACACTACTGAATCAGAATAAATCCTAAAAAAGCTCCTATAACTGTATTATCAGGAAGGAATGGCTGATTGAGACACTCAATACATCTGAGTTAAACATCAGCATCTAGTGGTAGAAAGCCCAAGTTTCCCCATGTCATCTTTACAAAAATTAGAAAAATTCGTCAAAATACCTAATAAAGTTAAAACCCGCCGCATTGTTTGGTTTGAACGATTAATGGCGATCATCGCCTTGATTAATCTGCTTTTAGTGTTCTTTGACCTCAGCTATATTCCCTTAAGAGATTTCTGGCTACATCAGAAAATTCAGGTATTTAGCTTTACCATTGGTCCGATCAAATCCAAAGGCTTTCCCCTATCGATTCCCATTCCTGATATCACTCCATTCTACGACCCATTTAAAGGGATTGAAGACAACCGAGATACTAAAAAATATTTGGACAAAGTAGATCAACTTGAAAAGCATATTAACAATATAGGATTATCTTCTATAGAAGAGTCTATAGAAGTAGAAAAAAAACTCAAGGAGCTGCGCAAACTTAGCTTAGAAATGATTGATACTAATCCTTTTCAAGTAGCCAATAAAACTGGAAACTTGGAAAAGCTGAAAAATAAGATGCGTAAGCATATACAAAATCATGATAAGTCAGCAAAAGAGTCATTTGAGGAGTTCTGGACTCAAAAGTACTTAGCAAGCCATAGTCAAGAGGAAGGGTTGGGATTTTTTAACACCGAGATTAAACCCTTAATAGAAACTAACTATTACCGTCCCATTGGAGAAAATGGCGAATTCATAGATCTATTTGGACTAATTGACTTCCCATTTTTTATCTTATTTGGTACGGAGTTTTTGGCTCGTACCTGGTTAATCAGTCGCCGTCATTCTGGACTCAAGTGGCAAAATGCCATGCTGTGGCGCTGGTATGACATATTTTTGCTAATACCCTTATGGCGGTGGTTACGAATTATTCCCGTTACTATTCGCTTAGGTCAAGCTAAATTAATAGACCTGAGTGTAATTACCAGAGAAATCCGCTCGGGATTTGTTGCCAGTATTGCTCAAGAGATGACAGAAGTTGTCGTGATTCAAGTTATTAACGAAGTTCAGGGCTCCATTAGCCGGGGTGAAATTACCAAATGGTTGTCTCAACAGGAAGTCCGCCCCTACATTGACCTTAATGACACTGATGAAGTGTCAGAACTCACCACCATCATGGTAAAGATGACAGTTGATCAAGTGTTACCCAAAATCCGCCCTGATCTAGAGGCTCTCATGAAACACTATGTGGACATGGGGATTAAACAGTCCACACTTTATCAGGGACTTCAGAATGTACCAGGACTGGGACAATTCCAGAAGCAGCTAACAGAGGAATTGGTGAAAAACATTTTTGAGGCACTCTATGATGGGATTAATACTCTGATACAAGAAGACCCAGTTGCCGACGAACTTCTGGAACACCTACTGAAAAATTTAAGGGAAATCTTAGGGGCAGAAATTAAGACCAAGGATAGATTACAGGAGATTCAGTATTTGATCACAGCTTGGTTAGAGGAATTCAAAATAAATTATGTCCGGCGCTTATCTGAAGAAGACTTAGATAAAATTTTAGATGAAACTAGAGCAATTCATCAAAGATTTCAGTAATAATACTATAGATTTTTTTAAAATTATTAAAGGTGATTTTTTTTACTAGATTTTAGGGGACATAAAACAGCAGATAATCGGAACATTTAAAAGAGAATAGGTTATCATTAATATCAAAAATAAGTAGTCGGACAAAAGTTTTGGGTGCTGTATAAAGTTTTGTAAATCTAGGTAAAACCTTGTGGGGTAAAGGTTACAAGCATTTTACAGTTTTCGAGATAGTACCGTTTATTTATGTCCGACTACTTATAGCCCTTAAAAATATTTTTAAAAATAAAATTATTTTTTGTTTGCTATTGTTTTACAAGTATATATTTAGAGACAGTTACTAATACATAAAATCTTAAATTTCGCATAATATATGCATTGAATAAATAAATAAATAAATAAAGTTTGACCTAATAAAGTCCATAAGTTAAAATGCTTACTGGTCAAAAAAAAATCAAGTTGACTTCTAGGGTCAGCTTGCTCTAAGGTACCCTTTACTTTCTCCTAGGTCGCCACTAGGCGAACGGCGAATTTAATTCGCCACGGGTCGCACCTGAGGAAAAGGGTTGTGAAGTGGTAAAGTGCCAACGCACCAGACACCAAGCAGGGATTAGACTTCAAAACTCCCCATGTTCAACTTTTGATCAGGCAAGCACTTTAGCTGCTAATTGCGTTAGCTTCCGGCAAAAGAATCCCCACATCTCAATGCTACGCCATGAGTGTGGGATTAATTTTGTACAGGGTATGCATGGAATTGCTATAATATGCATACTGATAAACAAAGCCGTTCGCCTAGCGTGGCCTATGGCCTTAAATGCTGGTTTGTCAGCACAACAGTTTTAAAAAAAAGACATGGAGGCGCGCTTTCCGTTTGAAGAATTAAATTCGCCTAGGGTCGCGCCTCAAGAAAACAGAGCGGCAGCGATG
Organism: Moorena sp. SS36440bin_2; assembly: GCA_011524395.1. Taxonomy (GTDB): domain Bacteria; phylum Cyanobacteriota; class Cyanobacteriia; order Cyanobacteriales; family Coleofasciculaceae; genus Moorena. Next base: position 355 of record WTKN01000349.1, on the reverse strand, counting down.
CAGCGCGGTCTTGGGGGTTTGCCCCGGAGACAAAACCGTAAGACAGGGTCGCTTTTATGGTTGGTAGGCTCAAAGACGAAACCTTAGAATAAGGCAGCCTTTATGGTTGGTCGGCTATGGTAAAAAGGGGTAAAACTTATTGATTAGGGTGATTTGCGCGGTCTTGGGAAGGCAGCGCGGTCTTGGGAAGGCAGCGCCTTCACGCGGGGGTTTCCCCCATGAGCGACTGCCGTGGTCCCCCCCGGAGACGAAACCTGATTACGTTGAGCCTTTATGGTTGGTAGGCTATGCAAAAAAGGGGTAAAACTTATTGATTAGCGTGATTTGCGCGGTCTTGGGGAGGCAGCGCCGCCAA
>WTKN01000273.1:28457-78131 GCA_011524395.1 Moorena sp. SS36440bin_2 | reverse complement strand
ACGTCCGGTTTTGGAGACGAGTCGTAGAGGCGACTCTACGGCTTAGTTTAATCCATCCAAGCTCAACTGCATCAAGCAGACTAAGCCCCATCCCTTTTAAGAAACGCGCGGTACGACGCAGCAATACTGCCTGCACCTCGGTTTTGTTCATATACCGAGGTATTTCCTGATCCGTACCGCGAGCAAGGATGTTCTTGGCAGCATTGCAGTCAGCCTGTAACACGACCCCATCAAATCCGGTAAAATTGTCCCCAGTCCTTTTCCCGAGAAGGGTTCCATTCCTGGAGTCAACTTGCGACGTGTAACTAGGCTGAACTTCTGTGACAACTGAGCCAGTCCAATCAGCCCATTTCTGCAAAGAGTCCCGCATAACTCCCTTCATCCAACTATTAAGCTTGCGGGACACAGCCAAAGACTGGCGCTTGTTTCTGATTGGTTGTGTTAAGTCCTCAGCAAATACCTTTAAAGATTCTCCCTTAAAAAGAGACTTAGAGGCTGCTCCTATAATTGCCGTTAGTTCTGATTGATTTTTTCTGTAACGGCGATTTTCTGTTTTTCTGGTTAGGTTATTTTTTAATATTCGAGCCGACTTAGCTGGGTCTAATTTTTCTAGTTTTCTATGGAGCGCCCAAAGCTTGCCCCTGTTCCGGTTCTTTGCACATATACGATGGCCAAAAGGCCACGCTACGCGAACAGATTTTTTAGTGGTTACTTTTCCTAGTTCTTTTCCGTGAGCCTGACCGTCTGAGTCATAGAAAGCTTCAGTATATCCCTTGTCTACCCCAATGGCTCGGCGGTCGGGAGGAATCTCTACAGTCCCATAGTCTACTAGGAAATGAATCTCAATTTTTTTGAGAATTTGATTGTATATCAGTCTAATCTGGCCTTTGATTTTCCGATTAGATCTAACAACTATTTTGTTCCTTTTTCCTCTTTTTAAACCAGCTAACTCCAATTGATAGGTATTGCGGGAGAGCCTTTTGCATTTATATCCTCCCTGTTGATAAATTATCTGATTTTTGACCCAAGAATGTCCCCGCTGAAACTCTTTTCTGATCAGTCGGTGAAGGAGTGGACTGTCCAGGAAGGCTAAGGTCTTAAGCTGTTTACAAAGTTCTTTTCTGGTCTTTTGGTTTTCTTTCCCGGGAAACCTTTTGTAAATCTTTTTGACTACCGCCTCAGTACAGGCCGCTTGGCTCGCTGTAATGGCCTTAGCTACATCGCTGACAGCCCATTCCATTAATTTAGAAGGTAGTCCTAAGGATTCAGGAGTCCTAAAACTCCTAACTTCTGGGTAAGCTTTTTTCCAATCAAGTCCCCAATGACTGATACTGCCTAGCTTATTGTAGGATTCAGACCTGACGATGCCCAATTTCTTCATCGTGGACAACAACTCAAGTTCAACCGACTCAGTCATCCCCACTACAGGAACAATCTGGGTTGATATTTTCTTGGTCACTCCTACTTTTTTGGGCATCGTCAAATCTGAGTCAATTACTTTAATTATACTCTAGCGCTAGCAAAATGTCAATGTCGATTTTATGATATTAAATACCGATTTATACCTATTTTTAGGGGTTTAATTGCTGGGCTGAAATGTGATCGTAATCAGGGATCAACCCAAGAGTTGGGTATGTTTTCCCAAAGTAGGGGCATCAAAGGGATGAGGGGGAAGATTTTAAGTGGTGACTTAATTTGCTCCTTGATGCTTCATCCTTGATGCTTCATCCAGACAAGACACTGGTTCAGCTGATCTTGCATAGTCTTGAGATCAGTATGATACCGGCGTCCATGTCCTGGTAATACCCACTCGAAGGAGTAGTTGCTTAACCTATCCATTGACTTGATTAATTCCTTCCAGGAGTAGAAGCAATAGCGACGAAAGGCAATCAGTTGCTGAAGTTGATCAGACCAAGCAAGATGGTCACCGCTGAAAAGAAATTTGTGCTTGTACAGTAGAACAGTGTGACCTTTGGTGTGACCAGGAACTGGGATAATCAACAGGTCTTTGTCTAACAGATAAGGCTCAGAACCAGTGAGCGGAATTTCCACATCACGGGTATCAGTGGTAATGTCATCTCTATGCAAAATGCGATCGCACTGGAAATGCTGTCTGTATTTGTGATGATCTGCCACATCATCCTGATGGGTCAGGTACATGTAACGAATCCCACCCATTGCCTCTAGACGTTTGACCAGTGGTGGTGTAAAGCGGGGAGAATCGATTAAAATATTGCCTTGGGGGCGTTTGATCAGGTAGCTAGCCGCACCGTAGGAGTTTTCTGAATGGTAGCCGCAATGGTAGACATTCTCTGCCACTGGTATCGGGAAACTCTGCTGAACGTCTTTAATGTCTTTAGGTTTATCAACAGTACCAATAGAAGAGGTGGGACAAGATAATAGGGCTTGAAGAGCTCTCAAGCGTTCTGTCTCATTAGCAGGTTGATGATAAACGGCAGACTGCTGATCAGCACGATGGAACACTTCCGGAGTAATCCAACGGCAGGCATCACAATCAATACAGCTGCTATCCACGTAAAAGTCACCAGTGATATTTTGAGGGCGGCGTTGCTTGAGATTAGCCATAACTGTCTAGGTCATAGGGATTGCGCTTAGTACCAGGCCAGATACCTAATTCAATTGTAGCTAAAGCGCATTTTTCACTTACAGCCAACTATGTAGGACAATAAGGCAATAGCCAAACTCTAAGCATTTGGCGAGATTACCAACCCTAATCGGATCGTGACTAAATTTCTGTTTGTAACTGACCTTGACAATACTCTAGTAGGGGATGATCAGGCTCTGCTTAAACTGAACCCTCTACTAAGTCAGCATCGCCAAGAACATGGTACAAGAATCGTTTATGCTACAGGGCGATCCCATAGTTCCTACCACGAGCTGAAAGCCGAGAAGCCACTTCTTGATCCAGATGCTCTGATCACCTCTGTGGGTACAGAAATTTATGATAATGATGGCCAAGATACGCCCAATCCAGACTGGTCTTCCAAGTTATCTGAAGGATGGGATCGGGACATGATTGTGGAAACCGCTGCCCAGTATCCTGACTTAATTCCCCAAGTAGAATCAGAACAACGTCCCTTTAAAGTCAGCTATCACCTGACCGAAGAAGCAGCTTTGAAGGTGCTACCTCAACTCGAATCTCAGCTTCAAGGAAGGGGTGTTAATTTCAAGTTGATCTATAGTGGTGGGAAAGACTTAGACATTCTACCCAGCAATAGTGATAAAGGTCTAGCAGTAGAGTTTTTACGGCAACAGTGGGGAATTGAGTCGGAACGGACAGTGGTTTGTGGCGATTCAGGAAATGACATTGCCTTATTTAGCGTTGGCTTTTCCCGAGGAATTATAGTGGGTAACGCCCGACCAGAACTTCGCCAGTGGTACGAAAACAACTCAGCCGATTACCATTACCTCGCCTTAGCTAACTGTGCAGGTGGTATACTAGAAGGCTTAAGTTATTTTAGCTTTTTGAGTCAGTAATGATCGCCAATACTTAAGAAGTAGTTACAAGTTGCTGGTTGTTAGAGTTACAAGTTGCAGGTTGGTAGGTTGCAGGTTAATCGAGTTACAAGTTGCAGGTTAATCGAGTTAACAAGTTGCAGGTTGGTAGGTTGCAGATTAATCGAGTTACAAGTTGCAGGTTGGTAGGTTGCAGGTTATGCTCTCAACTATCCTTAAGTATTTTCGTGGTGGAGTACAACCTTAAACCAAGCGTGACCTTTTGGCTACGCGTGGGCGTTCAACCAACTAACCTTGGCCTTTTGGCCACGCGTGCGCGTTCAACCTACCCTACACCGAACACCAAAGGCGAACAACCTTAAACATTCAACTCTAAACCAACCTTAAACCTTCAACTCTAAACCAACCTTAAACCAACCTTGGCCTTAAGGCCGTAGGCCACGCTGCGCGAACGCCCACGCCTGCGCGTTCAACTTTCAACCTTAAACCTTCAACTCTAAACCAACCATAAACATTCAACCTTAAACGAACCTTAAACCTTCAACTAATGATCAGCTATCTCAAGGGGACAGTAGCTAGCATTCAAAAAAGCACTGGTAATCGCGTAACTCTGATTCTAGATGTCAACTACATTGGGTATGAAATACAAATCACTCGCCGTTTGTCCCAGGAGTTGCCCGTAGCTTTATCGGAAAAAACCGTGCAAATCTTCACCCATTTGCAAATCCGGGAGGAGCAACAGGTGCTATACGGTTTTGCTTCAGCCGCTGAGCGGGATTTGTTTCGTCAGTTAGTTAGTGTCAACGGTATTGGTGCTCAATTAGCGATCGCACTACTGGACACCTTGGGATTGCCAAATTTAGTCCAAGCGATTGTCACAGGTAATATTCGTGCCTTATCCAAAACCCCTGGTGTGGGTAGCAAAACCGCTGAACGCATTGCTCTAGAACTGAAAACAAAGTTGGCTCAATGGCATAAGGTATCGGAGGTAGAGTCCCCACTATCTGCTAATGGACTCTCACCAGGAATTCAGGAAGATGTGGAGATGACCCTGTTAGCTTTGGGATATGAAAATGATGAAATCGCTCAAGCACTCCATGCTATAAGTGAGGATCCTCAGGTAGCTAAAAGTAAGAATGCGGAAGATTGGATTCGAGAAGCGATCGCTTGGTTGAGTCGCTGATGATTTTCCTGAAAGCTAATAAATTACCCTTCCAGTACGAAATCCTTGAAGAGTCTGGGGCAGAAACGAACAACCTAGGGTTTGAGATTTTGGTACATCGCAATCATGACAATCGGGAGTAGAAACTTTTACTCGTCTAGGAAACTTGACATGGAAGGTAGACCCCTTACCCAGCTTACTCTCTACCGTAATCGTTCCTTGCATCAACTTGACTAAAGATTCTGTAATGGCCAGTCCTAAGCCGGTACCCGAGTACTTGCGAGTTGTGGTTTGATCAATTTGTTGGAACTCCTCGAAAATATGCTCTAAGTTATCCTGGGCAATTCCAATTCCTGTATCCGTAACAGTGAGCATCAGCCAGTCGGTGGAAATTTCCTTGACTACCACCTCTATCCTGCCAATTTCGGTAAACTTAATGGCATTGGAAACCAGATTGGCCAAAATCTGCCGCAGGCGGAGACTATCATTGATTACCATGGGATTTTGTAAATTGGTTTGGATATATAACCCTAAATCCTTCTGATCGGCTAGGCAACGGAATTCATTGATGGTTTCTTTGATCAACCTGTCCAAATGCAAACTTTCCAAAGTTAACTCCAGACAAACTGCCTCAATTTTGGACAGGTCAATCATATCCTTGATCAGAGTCAGTAGATGTTGAGCATTATTCACAATGCGCTCGATTATATCTGCTTGTTGGTGGGTCAAGGATCCCTGACGCTGACGCAATAGCAGCTGAGAAAAGCCAATAATGGCATTCATGGGAGTTCGTAACTCATGGGATATCGTAGAAACAAACTGGGATTTCAATCGTGCTGCTTCTAACAATTGCAGGTTCTGTAGCTTGAGTGATGCATCTCTCCTTTCCAGTTCCCGATTCTGGCGAGCCAGCATAGTGTTCTGAAACTCTAAACGTGCTTCTTGCTCCTCTAAGGCTTTAATCATTTGAGCATTATCAATTGCGATCGCAGCTTGTTCATTAATCATGCGAGCATTATCAATGGCGATCGCAGCTTGTTCACCCACTGCTCCTAGCAGATTCCGACCTGATTGGTCTAATGCCTCTGGGTCTTCCCAATTGCCAATAGCTAGTACTCCCAAGCGTCCTGCTTGCACAGACTCAATCGCCACAGCGTAAATAGCTGTAGGTACTTCCTCTTCCCGATGCCGCCAATCCCAACCCTTGGGATGAATTAACTGAGATTTGCCAGTTAAAAAGACTTGAGATAGTAACCCTTGCTCAAGGGGCAAGATGTCTTGCCAGTGGAACTTTTGTGTATGAATTCCCTCAGTAACCCTCAAGACTTCAGGGTTACCGAGAGAATTATTCAGAATGATGAAACAAAATTCAACCCCAGCAATTGCTTTAACTACCTCCGATACGATCTCTTGCAACAGATTTGGAAGGTTAGTCAGCCGTTGATTGAGGAGATTAGTCAACTGGTGTAGGGTTCTCAATTGCTGTTGCTGTTCATTGAGAATCGTAATTACCTGCCTGAGATCATCACTTGCCTGGTTTGCCTCTCGGTATAACCGCGCATTTTCAGTGGCTAGGGCAGCGCGACTAGCTAAATCCTCAGCCAACTTCACATCGATCTCATTGTAGCGGCGACCTGAGTCACTCCTGACAAACCAAATTGAGCCCAAGATTTGTGAACCCATTCGTAAAGGTACACAAATGTAAGACTTAATGTTCAATGCCTTTAACATCCTGAGATGGTCAGGCTCCTCAGCAGCAGCACTTAGGAATTGATCAGAAACCTCAAAACAGGTATCCGTACAACCTGTACGTAAAACCTTGCCATTGCCATACTCTTCATCCCCCTGGGGAGGGTAGCAACGGTGCAGTTTCCAAATCAACTCCTCTTGCTCTGGGTTAACATGGGCAACCGCAAGACGCTGGTAAGACTCAGGAGTATCATAGCTATCAACTGGCGATACTACATCAATGGCACACCAATCAGCAAAGCGAGGGATTACCAGCTGCACTAGATTGTCCAATGTAGTCTGGTAATCGAGGGAAGCTGAAAGTACAGCAGAAGCCTCCGCCAGAAATCGCTGGGATTCTTCTGCTCGCTTCTGCTGAGTAATATCAGTAATTACACCAGACATCCGGAATGGTACTCCTTGATCATTCAACTGGGCTTTGCCACGAGCAGTACAGTAGCGATCTTCTCCAAAAGCACAGGGTAGGTGAAATTCTACATCCAGTTCAAGATAATCTTGTTGGTAACTAGCCACCGCCTTAGTAACTTTGAGTAGATCTGAGGAATTTAGTAACTTAAATAAGAGATCAGGAGAAAAGTTATGGTGGTACTTCCCTATCTGTTCAGCCGACAAGCCAGTAATTTCATAGAAGCGGTCATTACAATACAGTTGTTTAGTGATCAGGTTCCAGTCCCAGATTCCGTCATTGGAACCTTCTAGCACCAAGCGGTAGCGTTCTTCGCTTTCTTTCAGCCGCTGATGAGCTATCAGCGCTTCCCTTTCTGCGCGGTAGAGGCGAACCGCATTAGAGATACTACGTAAAAGCTTTTCGGGTGAGATTTGGCTTTTGCTCAGATAGTCCGATGCTCCAGATTTGATCAGCTCAACCCCAATTTGCTCGTTAATTTGATCGTTCCCCTGGTTACTCAACACAATAACAGGCACTTCAATGCCAGCATCACGGATTTGTTTAACCAGAGTCAATCCGTCCCCATCCGGTAAGTTATAGTCCAATAGAATGCAGTCCAAACTCGGTTGGGTAAGGGTAGAGTTGGCGCAGCGTGATGCGATGATCGACAAGGCGCTTTTGCTGTCAACTGCAACAGCTATTTTTAAAGGTATACCCCCTCTGTTAAGAGCTTTAATTATGGCTTTGCAGTTAACTTGATCATCCTCTACGATAAGTAGTCTGATAATCTCGTCCATGATTTAGCGGTTGAGCTGTTGTCATTGGTTATGGGCTAATGATTAGTGGATAGTTGGTAGTAACAGTTATTGACTGATAACCGACACCTGAGGAGGCTAATTAATTATATTGACCATACTCTATTGATTCAGTTTAGGTATTCCGCAAATTTAGTCAACCATTAGGACTTGACAATCTCTCCACGTCGCTTTAAATTGTAGGCTTCCACCTTACCTCGGTACTAGTTAGAGAGCTTCAGTAAAAATACTGATATGACTAGGTAGAGGAAATCCCAAGGTTGTGTAGTATCACCAGAACATTTGACTAGTCGATGATAATTGACTAGCCATGAGTATACTTGTCTAAAAACTCCCTTGATTAGTAATTTCACTGACCTAGGGCATGAACCAATCCGATTGCCATGAATCAATGCTAATTTTCCAGTGGTATTTCCTGAGAAACAAACTCCCTGAGATAGATTTTTTATGGGGTTTCACCCCCTATTCTATCCTGTTGTTGGATCACGGTTCCTAGGATGCTCTGCAGATGACCATAAAGATTAGGATTTATGGGAATTAGTCATTTTCTGCTGGTGAGGCTACTGCACGTTACTTAATAAGGGCATTTGATCCGCCTGTGAGCCATGCTAAGCAAATGGCTACGCTATGCGTGATTGTCTGCTTTCCGCTGTTTGTGCGCTTCTCTTGGTGCGCGTTCCCTTGGCGTTCGCGGAGCGGCGACCTAGGAGTTGGAAACCTCGCGCCTTGTCGCACCGCTTCTGCATTAAGAATTCATATCCCGGGTCGGTCCGCCTTTAGGCAAAGCCCGACCCGGGGCGCTAACGGGCGCGCACCTGTTGAGAATTTCCTCTAACCGTTGGAATGGGAAATCGTGCCAATCCCTATGACAAGTCGTTTTGGCACCACTAACCCCTTATACTCATAAAGTGTAAAGATTATAATAAGTAACTACCCATAGATGCGCTCTTACGTGGCGAATTAAATTCGCAACGGGTCGCACCTCCTGTAACTTCTCAAGAACTTTATATCTGATACCGTAATAGTTTTTGACAAATGCTTTCATTCCAGCTAACTTTAGGTGATCGTTGCCAACAGATGCTCTTTTGGAAACTCTATCCCAAACTCATAAATATCTACAACTACCAATAGGTGGAGATAATGAGGATTTTTACCAAAACTTTACAAACTTACTCTAAAAATCAATAAACTATAAATCTCACCCCCCTAGACGTTAATGATGGGTAAAATTCGTGTGGCTCTCATTGAAGACCATGATCTGACTCGGATGGGTCTGCGAACAGCCCTCCAACAAAACGGTGAAATTGAATTGGTGGGCGAAGCGGCCAATGCCACTGAAGGACTAAAGTTACTAGCGGAATCTAGACCAGATATCGGGATTGTCGATATTGGTCTTCCTGACATGGATGGAACTGAATTAACTAGACAATTCAAAGAGTTTCAAGCTAAACAGGATGATTCTAAACAGGATGATTTCCCCACCAAGATTATGGTCTTGACCTTGCAGGATGATGAAGAAGCTGTACTAGCCGCTTTCGCCGCTGGAGCTGACTCTTACTGCATGAAGAATATAACTTTTGATCAATTGGTAGAAGCTCTGAAAGTGACCTATGAAGGTAATGCTTGGATCGATCCAGCCATTGCCAGAATTGTACTTGAGCAGATCAAACCAAGTAAAAACACTCAGCTTAATGAAGCTAGTGAAACGATAGCTATCCATGCTGCTCCCAATGAATACAATCAAATGATTGAAGCTTATCCTTTAACGGAAAGGGAATTAGAGGTTTTGCAGTTGATTGTAGAAGGTTGCAGCAATGCTGTGATTGCAGAAAGGTTATATATCACTGTGGGAACTGTCAAAACCCATGTCCGAAATATCTTGAATAAACTCTGTGCGGATGACCGTACCCAAGCAGCTGTCCGTGCCCTCCGCTCTGGCTTAGTTATTTGAGACTATACCATAGAGTAACTTTTTACAGTTATTAAGGTTTAGTTGGTTGAACGCGCACCCGTGGCCAATAGGCCAAGGTTAAAGGTTAGTTGGTTGAACGCGCACCCGTGGCCAATAGGCCAAGGTTAGTTGGTTGTTCTCCCTAGGAGTCCGGTGTAGCATAGGTTGAGGATTAGAGCCTTAACAACTGAAAGCCAGATGTATAATTGGAAACCTGTAACTGGCAACCTGTAACCTTCAACCTTCAACCTGTAACCTGTAACCTGTAACCTGTAACCTTGAAACCCAAATGGCTATCAAGGTCTACCTTGCTCCCATCTAGCGATCGCTTCTTGGGCAGCCTCATAGTAAGGGGTATCTTTTGGGACTAATTTTGCTGTGTTAATCGCGGAGAGAAACTTGCCTTGCGAAGCACGAGACTTAGCAATCTGATAGATCTTATCGCTAGCTTGAGCAATTAACGCTTGTGCTGTGGCATACTTCGGTTGACCCGGTGGAATCTTACGCAGGGTTGCGATCGCACGATTATAACTAGACGCTTGATTACGTTGAACTTGTTTGATGGCTGTTTGGATAGTCTGTTGATTCTGGGACTTCTGTTGAGAGAGAATTTGCCACTGTTTAATGGCATCGTTAGCCTCATGATAAACAGAAGGGTTATCTTTAGGAACTAGCTGGGCAGCTGCGATCGCTCCTTCAAAATCACTTTTTTTTGCCCGTTTCGTGGCTAGAGCCAAAATTGACTGACTCCAACGAGTAATATATTTCTGTGTGTGCTCATAAAGAGGATCCCCAGATTTTACCTGACGAGCAATTGCGATCGCATCGCTATATACAGATGCCTGTTTCGGTTCAACTAATTGTCTTGCCTGGTCCAAAGCTGCTTGATTCGCCTTGATCAGACTCGGTTCCAGGGATTTCTGTGGTTTAGTTTCCAGGGGTTTACTCTTAGAATTTGGCAAGGGAGCTGGAATTGCCTGGGATGTTGACGCTGCAGGCAATGTTACTGGGGAATTCCTGACCTGATTAGTCTCTGGTACTGTCGTAGTTAATCTGGGAGTCTCTGTGTTTTTTATAACCTGCTGAGTAATCAAGCCTTCCTGGTTACGGACAACAGTTAAGCTCACTAGTCCTAACAACAAAGCTATACCACTACCCCAAAACAACCATTCTCGCCATGACGATAACTCTTCTGTATCAGTTTGAGCCTGACTGTGTGAATAAGAAACTAAAGCTACTGAGTCAGATAACGTTTGGTTTGAGCTCTCAGTGTTAGTGGGTAAAGAGCTATTCGGGTTTTGCTTTACCACCGATAAAGGTTTTTTCGTAAATTCACTCTCAAGGTGCCACCCAAGGCCGGGTTCCCCGGCCTTGGGTGGCACCTCAAGATTATTCCCATGTTCGGAAAAAACGACCTTCGTAGCGTCTGAGTCAGTGATCGGGTCAGCCCATTGATTTTCTGGTGGTGAGATCGCCCCTTCAGGCCAAATTTGTTGTTGTCGATACTCCTGTAAAGGAATCACCGTAAGAGGAATCTGAACTGGTCGCCAATGGTGTTGGCTCAACTCCGGTAGGCGCTCTGTGAGATACTTGTCAAGATTCTCAAGGGTAATGTCAGTATGATAGTAACGCAGTGCTTCTAGAAGTGCTGAGGTGAATAAGCCATTCCCTAGAGCCGAAGCTTCGTGAGAAAACTGGTTGAGTTGACTAGAAAGTATCAGGGAAATACCCATTTGGTAGGCTAATTCCACTGTTTCAGCACCAACCGGTTCACCAGATGGCATTCCCGGTGAGCGGTTTATGTCTAACAATACCAGGATTTTATTGCTCCCCATAGTTTTGAGAGAGGAAAACAAGCATTCTATTGGTATACCTGTTCCTGGAATGTCATCTGGGTTGCCATCAATCGGCATGAGGTAGTCAACTTTATCCCAACTGACCCCGCAGCCACTGAACAAGAACCAACGCCAACTTTCTGGAGAACCTGGACTCTGGCGAATCCTGTCAAGACATCTTAAAATATTTTCTCGGTTAGGGTAGGTTAAAAAATCATCAATCGGTGGTGAAGTATCAGTTAATAACAGAAACTCACTCGGTTGCAGATGAGCTTGGTCTACAAAAAACCCTTGTAGTCTTTGAGCATCTGCTTGACCATAGTTTAGAGGTTGTAAAAACTGATAGTGGTTGATGCCAATTGCTATACCAGCGTAATTTGCCATTTACCCCATACCCTAGCGGCTGAAACTAAATCTTATACCTAATTTTAGGTATGCCTAAATTTATTACTATTGCTGTAGTTTCCTGTCACACAACCCTTACAGGCAAATTCTAATTTAACCCTGTTTAGCTTAACCTAAGGGCTTAACTTTATTAATTAATTTATTATTAAACTATCGAACATAGTCCACCTTTCAAGGCTTTCGAAGTACAATAGTCAATCTAGTTGATGTCAATATTTTCCTTCATGATAAGAATTGACCTTTTTTCAGCCTAATCATTAGGATACAATACTATGTTGTCCAAAGTAATCCGGCTATTGGTGTTACCCGGCTTAGTAGGGGTTAGTTGGTTGACGACAGTTGCCATTGTTCCCCAAAGCGCCGAAGCCAAGACAGCCCGTATTGATGTTACCCTGAATCGTGAGCCTGAGGAAACTTACCAAGGCTTTATGCGCCGTGCTGAAGTAGTTGCTAGAGCAGCAGCTCAACGGAGCTTCGATAGTGATATTTTGACTACAAAGGTAGCGATTACTATTCTAGGGCAAAATCAAGGAGAAATTGCCCCTGTCTTGTTGTTAGAAGTCAGCCGTCCATCCTGGCAAAGACGACCGGATGCCAAGTATTGGGCAACTTATTTTCCCAATACCCAGTTCTTACTGCGAGTTGAGGAACCTGATTTTTCCCCTCAAAGTCAGCCACAGTCACTGGAATCACCTTCCCCAAGTCCTCAGGCACCGCCAGCCAACAACCAGGCTCCTGAGGCATCATCAGCTGACAACGAGATAGAAGACCGAGATACAAGACAATGAAATAAGATAGAAAAGCTGTCTAACAATTTAAATAATTTACACTTATGGCTGTTCCTAAGAAGAAAACCTCAAAATCCAAACGGGATAAACGTAAAGCTAACTGGAAGCGTAAAGCGCATCTGGAAGCACAAAAAGCCCTCTCTCTCGGTAAAGCAGTTCTGAGTGGGCGTTCTAGCTTTGTTTATCCAACAAAGGAAGAAGAAGACGAAGAGTAGGTTTACTCATCCCCACCGGGCTTCGGACGGCTTATCGCTGATTTTACCATGGTTCCGGTGGGTTACCTATCACTTATAACGCGCTATACCCCTTGCTGCCCTAACACCTAGATCCGACTTTCGGGTCTCCAAGCTACTTACCTAGCTTAATAGATCTGAAGCTAATACTGAAGCTAGGCGTGAGAGTCTTGACTGATCAAGGAGTACTGTCTTCTTACCGCCGTTAATAAATTTTCAAAATTTTCTAGCCTCATTATCAGTATCCTGGTCAATATATACCAGGTAAAGTCAAAACCCCAACCCCTACCGGACAACTATCTGAAGTCACGGGTTGCTGGGGATTGAACTGGCATATCTAAAACTGATTTATGTTTATTAACTTTTGGTGGTTAACAAACATAAATCATGATTCGGGCTGTGCCCATTAGATGTATCACAGCTTAATACCATTGAGTTGAGTTTCAAGTAAGTGCCAGACAATTTACCAAAGATTTTTCATGATTAATTGTTAGATTTGGCAACTCAATTTTGCAACTCAATGGTCAGTAACCAATCATAATTTAGTAACTCCAGCAAGAATTGCCCAATGATAAGAAAACTTTTAATATCTGTAGCTGGTCGGGGACTGTGTGAAGAAATGTTCAACATGTTGGCCGAAATTCCTGCCATACAACAGGCATCGGTCACAGTCCTACATGTGGTGCCTCCTCAAGCCACGGCTGAAGCCATGTCAGCTAAGTTAGAAGAGGGGGGTAAAATCCTAGCAGATGCGGTCAAGTCGTTAAAAGTTGACCCCAGCAAAATAACTCCCAGACTGAAACAGGGAGACCCTAAAAATATCGTTACCCAAGTGGCAGACGAAGAAGAAACCGACCTGATTATTATGGGTTCGAGAGGACTAACTCGGCTAGAAGCGATTTTGGAAAACTCCGTTAGCCAATATGTGTTCCAATTGTCCTCCCGCCCAATGTTGTTGGTCAAAGACGATGTCTACGTCAAACAAATCAGACGGGTTATGGTGGCAATGGATAAATCTGATGCTGCTCAAAATTCCTTAGAGTTGGCTCTATCCCTAGTGCGAGACATGAAGAATGTTCAACTATATCTAGCTCGTGTCATCCCGGAAGCCAAACCTGATCAACTGATGACCAATGCTGAAGCAGACCCAGTTCTTGCAGAAGCAGCAGCAAAAGCCAAAAGGCTAGGTGTTTCTTACCGTTGTGTTGTAAGTGGCGGTAAGGCCGGACCAGGAATCTGCCAGTTAGCAGAGGACAAGAACATCGACTTGCTGATTCTCGGTTCTCCTGACCGTCGCCCTTCTATCGCCAAGAGTTTAGTAGATTTAGATCGATTACTGGGGAATTCCTTGTCAAACTACGTCAGAGTAAAGGCCAACTGCCCAGTGTTGTTATCACGCACAACTATTTGAAGCAGTCAGTTATTAACCATTAGCCATTAGTCATTAGTATTGCCAGTAAACCTCTTGTTGCTTACAAGTTGTTTAAAAAGAGTTTATCATCAAGGCTTAATGACAAAACGTTAATGACTAATTATTTAAACTTCCACCTACTTTAGATTTCACATACTTTAGTGGTGGGAGGCAGAGTCATAAATCGAGTAACAATAACTGATAATCCCGCCTACTTTAGTGGCGGGATAAATTAACTTAACCGTTCTTTAATTCTGTTTTTGACGTCTAATTAATTAGACAAAATCATAAAACGTTATAGAAAAAATTCCTTGCACTTTCATCCTGGTAAAAATCCCACGCTGACCTTTGGCTAGCGATGCAGCGCCGACCTGCGGGGGTTTCCCCCATGAGCGACTGCATCAAGAAAGGAGCAATGCTTGGGCTTTTGGTACAGGCGTGGGGATTATCACCAGATCAGTTAACTAGTTTCCTGAGCCTTCACGGCTCGCGGTTTGGATATAAAGAATTAGCAGAAAAACTGCAGGAACCAGCACAAACAAAATGCTGGCAACAAACCCTAGATCGTTAACTTGCATGATTATTAGTTCCTCTAAATCGTTTTTAACCCACCAGGTATAGGATACCATTAACACGGCTGTTCGAAATAGAACATGGAAATTGAAGCCTGGCAGGACGAAATCAGGGTAATCCTAGATAAGCGCGCTGATCATACTTGTGAGGTACAGTCAATTATCTTAGCTGTATTTCCTACTCCCTACTCCCTCGTCTTGGGCTTGGCCAAAAGGCCACGCTACGCGAATGGGCTACGCTACGCGAATGGGCCACGCGTGCGCGTTCAAACCCCAGACGAAAGCACCTCACCCAATTAATAAATGTTATAAACCCTATGTAAGCATCTATAGAAGGAGGGGGAATTCAGGTTACAATCCCTCGCCAGCTAGCCCTTAAAATCTATTGCTATGGTTAGATGGCAGCAGATGGGGATTTGCTTTTAACGCTTGGTTTAGTTTTAACACTCACAGGTCCATTCACCAAGACTTGACAGGCTAATCGGTAATTATCAGGCTTTTTCTTTAGTTTCCGATTTTCTACCTCAGTTCTAGGGGATAGATTTTCTATCCCTGCCACAATTTCGACAATACAGGTACCACATTGACCATAACCGCCACAGTTCACCAGCTTTCCCCGAAACGTGTAGAGATCTATGCGATTTTGCAGCATTTTCTCTCGTAAGTTCGCTCCATTAGCAGCAATGACTTCTTGGTCTTCCTTGACAAATTTGATATTAGCCATGATTTGTCCCAAGTCTGATCTTATTTTCTGACAGTATTTCTATTTTATTAAGGAATGTAAAAAAAATAAGCATCCCTGGTTAATGGTTCATGGCTAAGTTGGCCATGAACCATTAACTCTAAACCAGAGCAGGTGTTCTGTCAATTTAGTTTTGCGAGTTAGGGCAAGGTTAATGGTATTAGATGTTAGGGGTTAGTCCTTAACGCTTAATACCTAGGGTCTAATACTTAAGTTCTAATACCTAGGGTCTAATACTTAGGGTCTAATACCTAGTGCCTAATCGTGACAAGTATAGTTTACCCCTTAATTCAATTTTGATGAAATACTAGGGAATATCACTAACTTTACTATCTGGGAGATTACTCACTGCCCGTTGCAAGTTGGCCAGAGCGCGGTTGTAGTTGAGAATTGCGTTAAGTTGGTTAATCCTAGCCCGGGTTAGGGCTGTTTGCTGGTTAATTACGTCGGTTTGGGTACCAACCCCTGCCTGAAATCGTAACCGAGCTAGCCGGAGACTCTCTTCTGCTACCTCTAGGGCAAAGGATGCCGTTTCAATACTCTCTTCATTGGAGTTTAATTGAGAATAAGCTTGTTCGATCTCAAAGCGTATTTGATCCCGTTGGTTAGCAAAACTGCTTTCAGCTAAGGCAATATCAATATCTTCCTGCTTTGCTCTGGCCATCGCTGCTCCGCCATCGAAAAAATTCCACTGGAATGTTGCCCCGACCGAGTAACCATCACCAAAACCCACAACATCATCTAAGTTATCAGCTAGGTCGATTTGACCAAATACACTCACCTGAGGCCTGACCGCCGCCAGGGCAATGCTGCGCTGTTCCTTATTGATTTTTCGTTGTACGAGTTGCTGTTCTAACTCAGATCGGTTTTTATAAGACAATATCACGCTCTGTTCTAGAGATAAATCCCAACTTCCAGCAATTTCAATGGGATCTGCTGCAGTAATTTCTGCTGATTGAGATAAGTTTAATAACTCCGCCAGCTGACGTCGGGCAATACGCTGGTTACTCAGAGCGTTGGTCAACCCTTGAGAGTCATTGGCTAGCTCAACCTGCTGTTGCAAGACCTCAAATCGGGTTCCTAAGCCAGCTTGTTCCAGTAACTCTGTATCCCGTAAAATCTGAGCTGACTCGGTGACTGCCGCTTGGGAAATCTCAACTAGAGCATCATTCTCTTGTAAATTGTAATAGGCAAGGGTGACCTGAAGTCTGATCTCTTCAGAGAGGCGTTCTACCTCCAGCTGCTGCAAATTTACCTGTTCCTCCGCTAGGCGGACTTGTGCTGGTCGTTGCCCACCAGTGTATAGGTTATAATCTAACCGTAGGGCTGCATTGAAAAATGCTGTCGGTACAGGATCTGGAGTAATAGCTTCACGAACTTCTGGTGGCAAAGCCTGTTGAGCTTCAGTTGCACGAGCATCCTCAACAGCTGCCTCTGCTGCTGCACTCTGTGCATAGTTAATTCCTGCAGTTGTTGTCAAATTGGGGTACCAAGCGCTTAAAGCTTCTTCGAGAACAAACTGATTACGTTCCAAGGTCAGTTGTGCTTGCTGTAATTCCTGATTATTACGCTTTGCCAGTTCTATGGTCTGTTGGAGGGTAATTGGCTGTGTGACATCGATCTGGACTTCCTGGCTTTGGGTAGGAAATGATAACGGATTCGGGTTAGGATCAAGAAACTCTGGGGCTGAGGTGCCAGGGGTTGGTGAGCTTCCAGAGGTTTGTGACATTAACTCAGGGTTTTCCTCTGTGGCAGATTCAACCACCATTACCTCACCCACGTCTACGGATTGCGTTCGCGAAGCGTCGCCTTCGGCGAATGGCGCTGCCAACTCAGCCACAGCCGGAATCGACTCCTCTTGCTGTGGCTGATCAGTAGGCAGGGTGGTTTGATCAATAATTTCTTGGACTAATTCTGCTTCTGAGGGTGAGGAATCTACAGAGGAAATAGACTCCTGTTGCTCTGGTTGCTTGGCAGCTGGGGTAGTACTATTAATGACTTCTACCACTAGCTTCCCTAGCTCTGGGTTTGGGGCTGCTTCTGTTAAGGATTCTTGGTTAGGTGTAGCTACTGAGTTATTAGTCGGCTTAGTAAGTGATGGTAAATCTTCTGAGGCTCGGGATTCCATGCCGCTCAAGGCAATTGCCGTCCCCACACCTACAGCTAATATATAACGAAAAGTTGGCATAGATTTTACAGTTGATTTTAGTCTTAGCAGAACTACTTCTCTTGCTCAATTTAGCAACCAATGGCAGGATAATGGCTTGCTATTGGGTTTAGCAAAGGAATATTCCCGGTTTGCATATCTAAATCAGGATTGAGCCTCAAATTGCCATTTTTTATAGGAGTTGCTCTTTAACAAGACTTCATTATAGTGGGCAATGGCTTCACAGTATCCTCATATTGGCAATTTTCTGTTGCAGGGAGAAAAGTCACGCTTATGCGTTTGCTTTTAGCGGAAGCGAAGCTTCATCGGGAGATGGGGAGATTCGGAGATGGGGAGATTCGGAGATGGTAGACCCGCTTTTGCACAGGATATCGGGTTAATCGGTTAAATTCTATTACTGAGCCGATGCTCTAATATCAGGAAGTTGCTTCAATTACGATAAAATTATTTTTATTTGACCTTAGCTTAGATTGGGGTAGGCTTGAACAGCCCGAGAGCTTTTCCACTCTGCCACACTACCAAAGCATTATCTTCGTTTTTTTCAACATTACTTGATGGTCAGGGTTACTTGTGTTCCAACAGATTTGCGATCGCTCTTCAGAGCACGCCAAAGGCGATCGCATAAGCGCGGAAGCTGAGGCCAAAGGCCTCCGCTTCGCGAACGCGAAGCGGAGGCTTTGCCGAAACGCTTCCGGAGCGTAGCGTGACAAGCAAGTCAATTCCATAAGCACGGAAGCTGAGGCCGTTGGCCACAACGCGTGACTCGCGTAGGGGCTCGTACCGAGCATCGCATTCTCTGACTTATTATCTATTTTCCATTTACCAATTAACCCAACTGCGTATACCTAATGTGTATGACTAAGGATTAACCTTGGAATCAGCTTCTTTTTTTGAAACAAGGCGTTAGCAATACAGCCATAGACCTTAGGTCAGTAAAATAACCTAAGTTTTTTTTAAATTCAGCCATAAAAATTATTCACCCATGGAGATAAAAATTATCATTTAAACTGTTTTTTGATAATTAATTTAATTGATAACAGTGATATTAGTGATCATAGATGATTTGTTATCGTTTTTTATATATTTGTCTTACCTATTAACTATTTCCTAACAAGCTATACTTTGATTTTACCCTGTTCCCTGTTTATTCTTCCCTATTGTCTATTGTCTATTGTCTATGGCCTATTCCCTGTTCCCTGTTCCCTGTTCCCTATTCCCTGTTTATAAACTTCATCGCTACCCTAACTTTTTCTATCTTTTATCTATAGTGTTATCTAGTTCAGATTAGATAATTAATTTAGTCAGAAAAATAAGAGCACCGATGATTGATAAATAATGATAAAATCCTGAACTATATATTCTTAAGCACTCTGACGTTAATCGTGCTTATAATATACTTAATCCAAGAAATATAAAGAATCGATTTATCACAAAAAATCTTGTAGTCTTGAATTCTCTTTGAGAAGTTTTATAGCTTGTTTTATGTCCTGGGTCCGGTCTTTTTTTGCAATTAACGTAGCATTGCGATCGCGTACCACTAGCACATCGTCTAAACCAATAGTAACAATCACCTCATCGTCATTACTAGAGTAGACAATTGCTCCTTCAGTATCCAGTTCCACATGATTAGCCATTGCCACATTTTTAGCATCGCCATTATTCAGGCGTTCTAAGGCATTCCAATCTCCCAAATCATCCCAACCAAAGGAGGCTGGTAAAACATAAGCTAGCTGTGTTTTTTCCATCAAAGCATAGTCAATACTTTTCTTTTCTAGGTCAGCATAAGCCGCCATACCTTTTTCTTCTAAAGGGGCAATAATTTCTGGTGCATGGGTGCGCAATTCATCTAAAACTACCCCAGCCCGGAAAATGAACATTCCACTGTTCCAGCTGAATCGACCAGTAGACAAAAATTCCTCAGCGGTCTCTTGGTTAGGCTTTTCGGTGAATCGACTGACCTCATACACTGGCAATCCCTCAAACGTGCCAGTCTTCTGACCTTGCTCAATGTAACCGTAGCCTGTAGAAGGGTATTGGGGCTTGATTCCTAAGGTCACAATCGATGACTCAGCGGCAGCCAATTCAGCAGCCGCCTTGATAGTTTGCTGAAACCCTTGCTCATCTTCAATCCAGTGGTCAGCAGGGAAAAATCCCACTACCGCATCTTCTCCGTAAGCCTTGGCAATCTCTAGAGTTGCCCAAGCCACCGCTGGTGCTGTATCCCGTCCTTCCGGTTCAGCTAATAGATGCTTCTGGGGTAACGATGGTAGTTGTTGAGTCACTCCCTCAGCTAACATAGCAGAAGTAATTACCCACAACTGTTCTGGCCCGACCGTCAGCTTACTCAATCGGTCAGCCGTTGCCTGCAAAAGACTCTTGCCACTACCATCCAAACATAAAAACTGCTTAGGTCGGTGCTTACGGCTCAACGGCCAAAACCGTTCTCCTTTGCCACCAGCAAGAATCACAGGGATGAGAGAATTATCCATGATGTAGCCTTAACTGTAGTTTTCTGCTACATACTAACCTCACTTTCCCTGATTCAGCTGGTATAGGCTGTAGATTATGAAAAATGGTTAAAGTACTTGTTTAGCCATTACATTAGTCATTACATTAGTGCTTAAATTAGTCATTTGTCCAGCAATTCCTTCATCCGTATTCAGGTATTCGTGTTGTGCATTGATCACAAAGGACTAATCACTCATTGATGTTCCTCAAAGCGCTTTCACCAGGAGCTTTAGCCCTGGGTAGCCAAAGCGCTTTCAATTAAGCCACGTTGAAGGTAGGCACAATGGTTTATTGGCTTTGACTTCTAGACTTATAGACTAATAGGCCAACAACAATATCTTAAACTGTAGCCACAGGCTACAGTTTAATTGGATAGCCAACTATAGGCTTGGAACTTGAATCCTTTAATAGTCATCACAATTCATAGGTAGATTTGGATACAGGTGTGATTAATAATGCCTCAGCTTCAACACCCCAACCATCACCCCAAGAGGGTGATACAGGAGTTTCCTACTCTCAGCTTGACCTGACTACAGACCTAGACGCTTCTGTCTCTGGATTAAGATTAACCCTTGCTCCCTATTTGCGGTGGGTATTCTGGAGTAGTGCTTTTGTTCTGACAGCAGTTATTTCTGCGGCTTTGGGAGCAACCTTAGCCCTAGTTACCCCATTGTCGCCTCTGATTAAATCCCATTCTCAACCCGAAAACTCCGAAATTGCCCAGAATCAACCAGCCGCTTCTGAGCACAATTCTTCGCGTAAAAATTTTCCCTACAATCTGTCACGACCAGTCAATATCCTGGTGATGGGCATAGACCGAGTCCCAGATGCGTTGCCAGGTTCCCCAGAGGTTTTTGGTGGTCGCAGTGATACCCTGTTGCTGTTGCGCTTAGATCCCAAAGACCACTCCGTGAATATGCTTTCAATTCCACGGGATACGAGAATAGAAATTCCCGGTGTTGGGATAATTAAAATTAACGATGCCAATGTCAAAGGTGGCTCTACTTTAACCGCAGAAGTGGTTAGCCGGACCTTAAATGATGTACCAATTGATAGGTATGTGCGCATTACCACGGATGCATTTCGGGAACTTGTGGATTTGGTCGGTGGGCTGGAAGTGTTTGTGCCGGAGAGGATGGAATATGTAGATGTCACTCAGAAACTGGAAATTGATTTAGAACCAGGGTGGCAAACCTTGAATGGAGACCAAGCCGAACAATTTGCTCGATACCGAAAAGACAATGGTGATATTGCTCGGATACAGCGGCAGCAGATCTTACTCAAGGCCCTGCGCCAGCGTTTAGTTACTCCCAGTGTAGTGCCTCGTTTACCAAAAATACTGCGAGTGATGCAGCAGTATATTGATACTAATCTTAGCTTAGAGGAAATCTTGGCACTGGTCGGTTTTGGTCTAGAGGTTGGTAAAGATAATATCAGAATGGTACTCTTGCCCGGTCGATTCAGCAACGCTGATGAATACATTGCCAGTTACTGGCTGATGAATTCACGAGGGCGAGACCGAGTGATGAGTGACTATTTCGAGCAAGAGCCTAAATACAAGAGTTCATCAAAGCGCCGCCGTTCACCCCATCGCGTCAGAATTGCGGTTCAAAATGCTACCGATGACCCAGAACTTGGTCGCCGTGTTGCTCGGTATTTAGCCAGAAATGACTTCTACAATGTCTATTATGTCTCAGATTGGCCTGACCGCTTGTCCCAGACTGAGATTATTGTTCAGCAAGGGGACATAAAAACAGCAGATATTGTCAAAAAAGTCCTGGGACTAGGTAGAGTAGAAGCATCCTCTACTG
This sequence comes from Moorena sp. SS36440bin_2, assembly GCA_011524395.1. Classification (GTDB taxonomy): domain Bacteria; phylum Cyanobacteriota; class Cyanobacteriia; order Cyanobacteriales; family Coleofasciculaceae; genus Moorena. The sequence continues at coordinate 56,117 of WTKN01000273.1, read as the reverse complement.
GTCATCTCAAATCTGAGCTGACAATTCGAGTCGGTGAAGATTGGTTAGAGAGGGAGTTTTAGGTTTTAATTTTTAAGGAGTCAGGTTGACAAGTGATGAGGGTGATTTGGCGACGCTTATTGGGACTAATTTTAGTTCTTGTTATGGCTTGGCTATGGGTGCTTTTATCGGCTACTCCTGCCTATGCTCAGGAGAATACAGTAAATTATTCTCTTACAGATTTGAGTTATCGTAACTTTTCCCATAAGGATTTAGTTGGTGGAGTATTTGCAGGCGCTGAAATGCGAGGCACAAACTTCCAAGGTGCTGACCTGAGTGAATCTATCTTCACCAAGGGAAATTTATTGAAAGCGAATCTCGAAGGTGCAAATCTGACCGATTCTTGGGCAGATCGGGTAATTTTAGACCAAGCTAATTTGACCAATGCTATTTTGACCGATGCAATGATGATTAGCACCAGGTTTTACGATGCCGAGATAACTGGTGCTGATTTTACCAATGCCGTGATTGACCGCTATCAGATTAAACTGATGTGTGAGCGTGCTACTGGGGTAAATCCTGTAACTGGTATCTCGACACGGGATAGTTTAGGCTGTCGCTAGGCTTAAGGAGTTGAGCTGGGCTAAGGGGTTCCAGAGCAGGATGTCTTGTAATAATTGCTGATAACCAGCCACATTGGGATGTAGACCATCTGGAGATAGGTGGTCAGAGCACCAATCATAACCACGAGATGTCCATAAGTCAAAAACGTCCAGATAGGGAATTTGACGCCTCAGACACGCAAGGCGAGTTGCTTCTTTGTAGTAGTACTGGTCAGCATGATTGTAGTAAAGACAATCGAGAAAGGGCATTTTCCTTTCATCCACTGGTACCATACCCACAAATAGGACTGGACAGAGTTGCTGGGCTAGCTCAAGCAGATTGGCTAGTTCTTCCTGGAAACTCTCAAAATTAGTAAAATTCTTGCCATCGGGACGCGCCTTACGGGCTGAATCGTTAACGCCCACCGATAAAATAATGGCATCTGGTACACGGTTTCTGAGTTCACCACGACTGCGAAATTCATGCTCTAGTCGCGTGTGGACTTGGGTAACCCCATCACCCCGAACTCCCAAATTGTACAGTACATGACCAGGACTATCGGGTAACATCCACTGACGTCGCAGTCGCTCTACCCAGCCGCCACCTTCTGGGTCTCCAAATCCATAGATCAGACTATCTCCAAGGACAACGAACTTCAGGGGAGTTATTTGGCGCTGATGGAATGACTCCAAGCTAGGAGCGGCAAGTGTTTGCATAGACAATATTTATTTGGCCAGATAATTGTTAACAACTCGACACACTCAAGATAGCTTAGCAATGGTATGATTTTTTGTATACGCAATAAGGTACACATACCACAGGAGTGAATTAAAGTACTATCACCCCTAAGGTTACCAGCGATGCAGCGCGGTCTTGGGAAGGCAGCGCGGTGTTGGGGGTTTCCCCCACTCGCTATTGCCGTGGTTCCCCCCATGAGCGACTGAATCAAGACAATGAATGCGATCGCATCGATGGGGTACTATTTACAGATACCATGTACAGAGCCGATTTACTCGGTAATTACCCAAGTCACCCTGAAATTTCCATTGCCTTGGGCAACTTTAGTCAGTAGTAATTCCCACAGCAACGGAGGTTAGTAGGAAAAACCAACTAAACTTCCGCGCGTCCTATTACAGATACAATTTATACATAATCCCATTTACACATAAGTAGGCTGGGAGAGTTTGGTAGAACTTCCCAGCCTTGGTTAGATATATAGTTTCAGTATAGTTAGTAGATTAGGTATAGATAGTACAAATTGACTGTTCTTTCTTATTATTGTCATACATACCAAGCAATGTAAGCAGAAATCCCCCAACTTCACAAATTCTTTCACTTTTTGATGGTATATTATTAACCTCAAGAAAAATTTTGTGACTTGTATCAAGGGAAACCCCTAGTTTAGAAGTGAAGTATGGTAGGCTAGAGGGGGCGATACTGATTTTAAGTAGAGATAGCAATACCTGATAAACCTTATGCTGCACAAAAGCTATAACTTTGATTCAATCGACATTCTGCAACGGACGGAGCAGCTAGTAAGTGCAGCGTCTAATCGTTATCGGATCACTGTACAACTGGCCAACCGTGCCAAGCGCCGTCGCTTCGAAGATTTTGAAAGTCTAGATGAGCCATCCATGAAGCCAGTGCTGCGAGCAATTGTTGAGATGTCTGATGAACTGACCCAGCCAGAGATTATTGCGGACTAAGTTATCCTACTGAGTGAGTCAGGGGGTTAGAGCGTCAGGGGCAACACCTAGTTTCATCCCAAGGTTGTCTAAGAATGTTCCATAGCCGTCTCGAAGCAATGTATAAGACTAAAGGAATTAAACTAGCGCTAGGTTTAGCTGTTACCACTATGACCAGTGGTTTGCTATTACTGTGGGAATCCCACGACCAAGCGCCTGGTGTCTTCCAGCTCCTAGGAGCACAGCCTGCTGTGGCTCAGTTTTTTATTCCCCCAGAGATTAGCAAGGTAGTATATCAGCGTTTACCAGATTTACCACAAGAGAACCAATACATTAGTAAAGAAAGCGGTGAAGTAGCTGCCAATAATACCCTGGTTAACCGCTTAATTCGGTATCACGTCTATGGGAAAAAACGGTTGCCCAATTTCCGTTTTGATTGGAAATTGACCATGGCTGACTATCTAGGTGCATACGATTACCTAGTAGAATCCCAGTATCCCAGTGGGGATACCTTAACCGAAAATCCCATGGAAGGGGATATTGCAGCGATAGAACAATTAACTCGTGCCGAACGGGATGCATTAGTAAGCGTTTTAGTTAGCCTATTCAATCCCAATCGCACCGAAACTGTGGCACCAGAGTCCAGCACACAACCATCACCTGCCACAACCTCCAATCCTACATCACCTGCCACAACCTCCAATCCTAGAAGAGGAGTATCTTTACCTCAACCAGGAGATGCTCAGTTACTCAAACCTAATTGACGTCTGGTTAATTGGGCAGAATCAGCTTTATGGAACGTCTGGTTAAACATGGAGAAGGCTGGCGTATTGGTTGGGATCCGGAGGCTCCTAACTATAAAGGTTTAGTGGGTGCTGAGGACTGGGCATTTGAACTAACCGAGTCAGAGTTGAATGACTTTTGTCGGTTGTTGCTGCAATTAGCTCAGACTATGAGTGAGATGGCTAGTGAGTTGATGGATGAAGAGAAAATCACTTGTGAAGCAGAAAGCGATTGGCTGTGGATGGAGGTAGAGGGCTATCCTTCCGCTTATACCCTACGGTTGATTTTGAATCAGGGACGCTGTTGTGAGGGGAGCTGGGTGGCAACAGCGGTTCCAGGGTTGCTAGCCGCAGCTAAGTCTCTGAAAGTTTTTTAGTTTAGTTGTTCAAATCTCGAATAGTGTGGTATATTAAATAAGGTTTTCCGGGGCGTAGCGCAGCTTGGTAGCGCACCACTTTGGGGTAGTGGGGGTCGTGGGTTCAAATCCCGCCGCTCCGATTCATTTCAGAAATAGAGTATAATCGTCAGACTCAGTTTGTGACTGTTGTCTGATTAATTTGGTATGATCTCGACAAAATATAGGGCTACGGGCAAAGCAAAAAGCAAAAGGCAAAACTCCACAATGACAGCTTAGGTGCGCTTTCCTCATTAAGAATTGCTTTCCCTATTAAGAATTAAATTCGCCACAGGTCGCACTTTGTGAGCTTGTATTAATGTCCTAACCTTAATGGGTAGTGCAATATCACTAGTTTTACAAAATTATCAAACAATGAACTACGACACAATTACTATTGATACTTGTATTTTTCGTCAATATAATTATCAGTTTCAATCAGGGATGCTTGCGAAGTTAAATCAGTTTAAAGATACGCAAATAAAAATTTTAATTTCAGAAATTGTGGTACATGAAATATCTGAACATCTTAAACAAAAGATACATGAAACCAAACAAAAAATTGATAAAGCTCTGAAGGATTGTCCAAACTATTTAATGATATCCGAAGAAATAATTTCTCAGGTAAAAGAAACTCTAATACCCAAAAGTAACGATGAAGATTTAATAAATCAAAAAATTTTAATTTTTTTAGACAAAACTGGAAGTCAGATAATTTATGTCAATGACTATAATCCGTTAGATAAAGTTTTAACTAATTATTTTGAAAAAAAACCTCCATTTTCACAAAAAAATAAAGCAGAATTTCCAGATGCGTTAGCTCTAGTTTCATTGGAAAAATGGGCAGAAAAGCACAATAAAAAAATTTTAGCTATCTCTACTGATCAAGATTGGATAGATTATGCAAGTAATTCAGATTATATAGACTGTAATGATAATTTAGCTGATTTTTATGAGTATCAGGAGCATAAAAATAAAATTGCTATTGAATTTTGTAAACAATTGACACAAGTTTTTTTAGAGGGAGATATTGAAAATACCCTTAAGGAATCGATAAAAAATAATATAATAAATCAAATTTTAAATTTAGATATATGCCCAAGAGGTGATTCATATGGCCATGATTATGAAATAGGTTCATTTGAAGAACTTGATATAAAGAGCATCGAAATTGCTCCAGGTAAACCTGTAAAACTACTACAGCTACAAGATGAAATATTATCTCTTCAAATCATCTTTATAGTTGATTCTCGTCTCTACGGCCAATTTTATGTTGAGATGTGGGATTCAATAGATAACGGTTTTTTCAGATCAGGTCCACACGAAGAGGAAGTTGATTTTAACTTTGAATTAGAAACAATTATTGAGCTAGAGGGAAACTTTGAAGATATTAAATCGGATATTGATGTAGTATACATAGAGATTATTTCAAACTCTCACGAGGTCGATTTTGGTTGTTTATATCCTTACATTCGATAAATTCGGAATGATTTTAATTATCTCCTAGAGTTCTGTAAGGTGTGAAGCGCAACAGCGTAACGCACTGAAAATTTCGATGATTAAGATGAGATATGGATTGAGGTGCGTTACTATAACAATTAATTAAGCGATCGCATTTTTAAATTAATCTCCATAAAATTCTTCATCTAATAGCTGTTCAATTGTAAAAGGACATTGATTGGGATAGTCTTCAGGGTTGGGCTTACGAATGCCAAAGCTGGCTTTTTTACCTTCTTTTATAGCTAACTTTCGAGCATCTTTATAAGCTTTAGCGATCGCTTCTTCTAAATAACGTTTAAATGAAGGACTGTCTTGTAAATCTTTTTGGATACGAAACCGATGTTCTGTGACTGAACTATACCAACTTCCTTTCATGGAATCAGGAGCGTCAGTTTGAACAATTATTTTGAGTAAATGGGCAATCAATATAGTTAAATTGCTAATAAATGCTCGCTTTTCAGCCTTTCCCATGTCCTCTAACTCAAGCAGCAAATTATCCCAATCAATTGCCGATAAATTTCTAGCTTTGATTTGTTCAACGATGATTTCTCGCCAACGGTTAAAATCTTGTTCATACATATAGCAAAGGGAATAGGGAACAGGGAGCAGGGAGCAGGGAGTAGGGAGCAGGGAGCAGGGAGCAGCGATGCAGCGCGGTCTTGGGGGTTTCCCCCGGAGACCAAACCTGATTACGTTGAGCCTTTATGGTTGGTCGGCTATGCAGAAAAGGGGTAAAACGTATTGATTAAGGCGAGCCTGTCTTACGGTAAATTCAAACCATGAGTGACTGCATCAAGACGGGAGCAGAAGATTTCTTAAGCTTTACTTCGACTGCTATAGGCTATCTAGACACAGACAAGCAGAATCTGGATTTGAACAGATTTTGTGACGCATTCCCCCACCTCGTTCAGGTGGGGGTCAAGGAACAAAAAATTGTGTTATAATTAATGTAGCTTGAGCGGTACGGCAAAGGACAGAACAAGATTCTGAGCAACCTAGAGGCACGACCTCTCAACGCCAGGGAAAACAAACCTGTAAATCCTTTGTAGTCGGTTTATATACGTCAGACTCTAGGTAAAAGTTTCTTAGAATTGCCCCATAGCGGAAACGACTTGGGGGAATAGTCCAGCAAAAGTCCTGGCTATTCGGCGAGAATGCCGCCTATCGCGAGGGATAAAACCTTGTAATTAAGAAAGACACCCCCACCACGAGAACGCAGGTGGGGGAAGCATTCATAAGTCCCAATCATGGTAAACCCCAAGGGTATCCTAATTTGCGATGAAGCAAAGCTTCATCGCTTATGCGATTAGCCCTTTGGGCTACGCTACGCGAACGCACTATAAAAGACCTGCCAAAAAGTTGAGACTTTAGCGGACTGGCACCCCAATTTTCGGCAGACTACGAGCAATAATAACTAAGTGATCGCCAGATAGTAGTGCTTGATCTTTAGGGGGATTAATTAGGGTTTCCCGATTTCCATTGCTATGGCGCTCTATTGCAATCAACGTTGTATCAAACTCCTCTTTCAAGCACCGAGCAGCTTCCCAGAACGAAATGTCAACCCACTTCTGTGGTAAAACAATTTTGTAGAATTGGTTTCCCACTTGCACAGTTAGCAACTCTGCCAGCACATCTACAGCTCCTAGGTTCCGAGCTGAGGTAGCAATTAAGTGACTAGCTAATTCATCAACAACAATCACATCTTCAACGCCAGCTACTCGCAGTTGGACATTGTTTTTACGGTCAAGGAGTTGAGCACAAGTGTAGATTTGGGGTTGGAGTTTTTCAATGGTCAAGGCCGCTAGGACTGTTCGTGCATCCCGGTCTTGATCACTTCGAGGACGGGTAGAATCAGCAAGGAGGATTGCCCGTGAGGCATGATAGATCCCCACACATTCGAGGACATCAATAGTGGTGTAATCACCAATATAGAAATATATTTGGGAACGGTTCACTCCCTTGAGTTCCCACTCTGGTGTGTCGGTAAACTCTGCCACAACCACCATTGGATAGTGCTTTAGGTCAGAGTCTGCCTGGAGTTCCTCAATCAGTAGGTGACCACCTCGGTTCCAGCCGCAGATAACAATGTGATTGCGCAGTTCATCCAGTTCCAAGTATTTCACCTCCATCACTGTTCTAAGTCGTTGCACCATTACTGCTGACACTACACCGGTGAAGACGGCAAACATAGTTAAGCCGCCAATGACTACCATCAGGGTAATCAAACGTCCAGCATCAGTCTGGGGTTCACCACCAATGGGTTCTCCTGAGATTAGGGTAAAAAAACTCCACCATAAAGAGTCTCTTAGGGAAGCAAATGACTCATTCTGTCCTCCCTCCAGCAGATAAATCCCTAAAGCACCGACTAATGTAATTAAGCCGATAATCAGAAAAACTCCAATCTGAGCACTAATACTGGCAGCGAGTGAGGAAGAGATGCGGTTGAGGTTACGGTTTACCAAAATTCCGACTCTGAGCAGCCTTAACATCCGTAACACTCGCAATAACCGGAATGCCCGTAACAAAGGCAGCACAGCAATAATATCCAGCCAGTAGTGACGCAAGAATCGACGTTTGTTTCTTGCCACTAGGTAGCGGATAGTTAGTTCTACGATAAATATGCCCGTTAGTAGCTCTTCGCTTACATAGACCAGTCCATATATGAAACCTGTACCCTCGAGACTTGTTTCAAGAACCACTAGAACTACCGAAAGTAGAATTAGCAGAATGAGGGTGAATTCAGTTTGGGGAGCATGAATAAACTGGTCAAGACGGGACTTGAGGGTTGATGACAAGTTAAAGTATTCTATATTAAAAGGAATTAATTCCATTTAATATTAAGAATTTTTAATGTCCAATTTCCATAGGTTTTATCCTAGCTGGTTTTACTACCCTCGGAAACTCTTAAGAGTCAGCATCAATTAACTCAATCTTCCTACCAGCGGGGGGATTAAACCTAGGCGGCTCTAGCTGAGTCGGTGGTTTTACAATACCCGATGGTGAGATAACTTCCGGTGGTGGAACCACAATTGGGTAGGAGCGGGCTGGTGGTGATGGTGGTTTTACCACTGATGGTGGGGAGGGCGCTGGTTTCGGGATCACCACTTGTGGGGGAGATGGAGGGGGAACCGGTCTTGGTCGTCTTACGGGTACAGGAGGTGGGGGAGGTGGAGCTAAAATCTTGCGCCATGATTGAATTTGCCGTTGGGCTTCCTGGTAAGGGCGAGTACCAGAGGGAACTATGTTTGCGATCGCAATGGATTCAGAGAGGTTATAGGCAGAACGACTTCTGGCTATGGATAGGATTTTGTAACTCCAGCGATTGACTACTGTTCTCGCCTCGCTACGGGATTTGGTTGAAGTTGGCACTTGTCTAGCTACTCGAATCGCTTTTCTTAGGGCTTGTGGAGTTCCAGCCTCAGCAATTTGGTAAGCTTCCCGTAAACGCTGCTGACCCTCTAGTTCTAACTTCCAGCTTCTGACTTTGCTTTGGGCTTCATTGTACAGAGCCCGACCTGACTTAATTTGTTCAGCAGTTGCCACGGCGGCATATAGATCACCCCGGATTGCCAGAGTGCGTGCTTGGTCTAAATAAGGTTGGTCTTCTTGCTGCTGGATACTTCTAGACCACTGATTAATTTTACTTTGAGCTTCCTGGTAAAGACTACGACCTCGGGAAATTTTACGGGCTTCTTGAACAGCAGCTTGCAAAGAATCAATGCTCCCATAACTAGCCAGTTGTGCTGCCCGTTCCAAGAATGGTCTGTCTTCGATCAGCTGAATTTGACGAGTCCAATCTCGAATTTCGCCCCGTGCTTCCTGATAGCGGGGATTACCACGAGGGATCTGTTCCACTTCAGCCACTGCCAGTCTTAAGTCACTAGGTAAACCCGAGGTAGCATAGGTTCGGGCTCGCTCTAGTCGCGCCACATCTTCTACTTCTCGTTGCCAACGACTAATTAATTGCTGCCCTTTCTTATATAGCGGACGTTCTGAGTCGAGCTTTTGGGCAGATGCGATCGCTTCTTCTAAATCCCAGGTTGTACCGGACTCAGCACGAGATAGGGCATGAGCTAGGTCAATTAAATCAGATTTGAGTTCAGGTACTTTAATCGTTTCGGGAAGTTTATAGGCAATGTCAAGAACTTCCGACCATTTACCTTCCTCTAGCTTGTTCTGAGCAATCTCCACGAGCTTGTTGCCAGAGTCTGTAATTAAATCCTGAGCTTCTTTGTAAGCATAACTTTGCTCTGTGATTTCCTTAGCTTTTTTAATAGCTGCCAGGATCTTCTCTATATTCCCACTTCTACTCAGCTCAAAAGCTTTATCCAGCTTAGCCGAGTCTTCCCGTCCCATCTTAATCTTATCCGTTAGCTGGTTATACTTAGCCGTAGCCCAGTAGTCATTGTCCACATAGGTCAATCTTACTGCTTCGCGAAATGCTAAGTTCCAGTTTGATAACCTCAACTGTTTTTCTGCTTGATCATAAACTCCCTCTGCCCTTGACCAGATTTTCTGCCAACGTTTTACCCGTTTTTCTACTATCGCCCCAGCTACGGATTTTGAAGGAATACGTTTAGCAATCTTAAGAGCTTCATTGAGCTGACCAGCTTGAAATTTAGCTTCCCCAATCTCGAGGATTACCTGTGACCATTCTTCGATATGTTGGTTAACTTGTGGGCGTAACGGGTGGTCTTCGGGCAGGGCATCCACTAATGCGATCGCTTTTAGCAACTGCGGCACAGTTTCCTTATTTGCTGCCACCTGAGCACAAGATAGGCGCATCGATGCTGAAGCCGTTGGCCAAAACACAGCACGGCAGTTTGGTACAGCTGGCAACCTTAACAACATCATTGCTGAAGCAAATCCAGCACTACCGAAAAGCAACACAACTAAAGCTGACCAAAACTGCCAACTGCGAGGCAATAGGTTTTTTACTCCAGTCGTTTTTCCTGAGGTAGCTTGTCTCGGGGGAGTTTGTGATTTATTTAATCCAGAGTTAGCTACTGGTTTACCAACCCCAAATTTTTCAGATTGCTGGGGGGGCTGTGTCGATGGGTTTCCTCGGTTAGGATAGTTTACGTTCGGTTGAGTAACCGGTTCGCTATGGTTAGGTTGCCATCCATTAAACTTACCTGAACTTGAACCATTTGACGTTGGCCAACGGTCTGGAAATTCTCTATTTCTGGTCATAATTCACTTCCACACTCCCTACACCGGAAGACAGCAGGTTGTTTACAGCAACCTCAGTTGTTGAGATTTTACCCACCTTACACATATAGAGTCTACACCCTATCTTATAGTAGTGTTCTTAGAATTCTGGTTGAGTTTATATACTGATCCATATTTCTTGCAATCCTTTACAAGTCAGGATTCTAATCTTCCAGTTACTGTAGGAAGTCCAGTAGCTACTCAATTTACAATTCTTTTATCAATTGAGAGAGTTGATCCGGATTTGCATGATAGACCTCTGAGCAAAAATGACAAGTTGCCTCAGCGCCACCGTCTTTTTCAATCATATCCTGAAGTTCCTCTTTTCCGAGCATTTTCAGAGCCCCCAACATCCGATCAAAGGAGCAACCACAGTAAAAATGCAGCATCTGGGTTTCTGGAAAAATCTCTAGCTCCATATCCCCCAACAACTGTTCAAAAATCTCTGGTAAGGTCTGGTTTGCTTGGAGTAGCGGTGTAAAGCCTGATAGTTTGCTAATGCGAGATTCCAAAGTTTGAACTAATGCCTCATCCGTTGCTGCCTTAGGCATAACTTGGATTAAAATCCCCCCAGCCGCAGTTACCCCTTGAGCACCTACAAATACACCAACTACCAGGGCTGACGGAGTTTGTTCCGAATTTAGCAGATAGTTAGCGATGTCATCACCTATTTCACCAGAAACCAACTCTACTGTACTCGAATAGGGATAGCCATAACCCACATCCCGAACCACGTATAGGAAACCATCCCTACCAACAGCACCACCCACATCTAATTTGCCCTTCTTATTTGGTGGCAGTTCCACCTCTGGGTTATCTACATAACCTCGAACTTTACCGTCTAATCCTGCATCCACCATAATTCCACCCAGTGGACCATTGCCGTTGATACGAATATTGACCCTCGACTCTGCTCGCTTCATACTAGAAGCCAGAAGAAGACCTGCAGACATGGTACGACCTAGGGCAGCTGTTGCCACATAGGATAGTTGGTGACGTTGTCTAGCTTCCTCAGTCAGGCGTGTAGTAATCACACCCACTGCGCGAATACCCCCTGAAGCTGCTGTGGCGCGAATTAACTGGTCAGCCATAGAAAACTCTTACACTTCTTAATATAATTAATGTTTATTTTACAAAGTATTGAGAAAGTATCGAGCCGCTTGCTTTTCCTCTGCCTTTAGCCGAGGGATGAAAACAACAGACGGGATTTATCCCATCTGTTCATTCACACTAATCACAAATATTTCCTACGAATAAGGACGATAAATACCAAAATGCTAGGAATCTTTCAAAAAAGTCATCTGAGGATTGAAGTCGAAGCACCACAAAATGTTATCCGGGACAGTCTGCTCTATACCGCGCAACTGCACCAGTGGTTGTGGCCGGAGAATTTATCTTCCGAGTTACCCGAACAGCTAGATTTAGGATTGACCTTTACCTCTTCCATCGGACCAGTAGCAGTACAACACAAAGTTGAGCTTGTTCAGTCCAATTGTTTAAGACTGCTCTTGAGTCAGGGAATTGATGGTTATCATGAATGGTATTGGGGAGATGGTTGGGTACAATCTCGCCTAGAAGGGGTGTCTTTGTTACCATTGAATTGGGGTCAAACCTTAAGTTTGCTGAGGCTAAGGCAGTTTGTAGAGCAGTATAGAGCCTCTGACTCCTAACGTAAAAATTGATCTAAAGCCGCTTTCAACTCCTCAATTTCTACCTCGATGTTGCCCTGCTCAGCGGCACGACCGATACACTCGCTTAAATGTTCATCCAGGATAATTCGTGCCACTTTATCCAAAGCCCCTCGAACTGCAGCAATCTGTACCAAAACATCAGGACAGGGGCGACTTTCTTGCACCATAGTCTTAATCCCTCGAATATGCCCCTCGATTCGAGACAGGCGATTGATAATTCGCCTCAGAGATTCTTCATCATGGACGTGACCATGGGTATTTTCACTATGGTTGTGATTCAGTTCATGAGTCAGGGCATATTCCCTATCTTTCGCGATCATAGCGGTTTTATTAGTTTTCTTAGTCCAAGGTTAACCAACTTCGAGGGGTATATCATTATTGATAATTATTAAGCTTAATTTGTTGGGCTCTCAAGAGCGGGAGGGATTGCTCACGCCCTTGGGTCGCAACCCCTGGAACTACCCCAGGTAGTACTAACGTCATAGAACTAACTCTCACCCATAGGGATTAGATGCTTGTAGCAACTAATCCACAATCCTAAAAATCTGCCTCGAAACCCAATCCTGGCTTTGGGTGGGAGGAATCTCAGGGAAGCTAGACTTGAGTTAGGGGTTAATGCTAAGGGTCAGCAACAACTGACTACTAACCACTAGCCAAAGCCAAGTAAATCCCATAGGTTTTAGGACGTGGCATTGGCTTAGCAATGCTATTCCCCAAAATTAACCAGAAGAATACGATAATACTATGTCATCAACTAAATTTTCGATTTGGCTTCGCTCAATTAGTAACTATCTCTTGGCTATTTTACTTGGAGTCTTATTGACAGTTGGCGTTTATCGTGTATCTCCCTCCAAGGCTGCTCCTGTACCCAGCACAGACTCAGTAACTCCCCCATTGATTGCCCAACAATTCCTGAGTCCACAGCAACCTAATAATAGCAGTTTTGTAACAGCAGCGGTGAATCGGGTTGGAGCAGCAGTGGTGCGCATTGACACCGAGCGCACCGTTTCCAGGCGCGTCGATCCTTTTTTGGATGACCCCTTCTTCCGGCGCTTTTTCGGTGATGACTTTTCATCCCAAATGCCCCAAGAAAGACGCTTACAAGGTCAAGGCTCTGGGTTTATAATTGACAACAGTGGCATCCTACTGACCAATGCCCATGTTGTGGAAGATGCAGATAAAGTAACCGTTACCCTCAAGGATGGGCGCAAGTTTGATGGTGAAGTCAAGGGTGTCGATGAATTCACCGACTTAGCTGTTGTCAAAATTGACGGTACTTCCTTACCGATTGCCTCTCTAGGGAATTCCAGTCAAGTTCAGGTTGGAGATTGGGCTATTGCTGTTGGTAACCCCCTAGGGCTAGATAATACAGTGACTCTGGGAATTGTCAGCACCATTGGACGCTCCAGCGCTCAGGCAGGTATTCCCGACAAGCGACTAGACTTTATTCAAACCGATGCAGCTATTAATCCTGGAAACTCTGGTGGTCCGTTGTTGAATGCTACAGGGGAAGTAATTGGCATCAACACTGCTATTCGGGCTAATGCCATGGGAATTGGTTTTGCTATTCCCATCAACAAAGTCAAAGAGATTTCCAACAAACTAGCCCAAGGACAAAAAGTTGTCCATCCATATATCGGCGTTCGGATGACAACCCTAACCCCAGAACTAGCACGAGAGAACAACAATGACCCCAATTCTGTTTTCCTATTACCAGAAGTCAATGGTGTCTTGGTAGTTCAAGTAATGCCGGATACACCAGCTGCTGATGCTGGTATGCGTCGTGGGGACATCATTGTTCAAATTGATGGAACATCTGTTACTAATGCTACACAACTACAGCGCCTTGTGGAAAATAGTGGAGTAAATAAGGTACTAGAGATAAAAGTAAGGCGCGGTAAGCAGACTACTAGCGTGTTTGTTCGCACCGATGCACTAAAAAATCCTACTTAGTGATTAAAGGGCGTAATCTAGAACTGATCAAATCCGAGGGAAGGTATGCAAACCCTTAAGGGTTGGCCTTCCTCCGGAATCAAACCTAGGTGCAGAAGCTATTACAGCACAGGACTACGATAAAAGATACATTGTTAAATCCACTCGATGATCTAGCACAGGCAATCGCCAACACCAAGAAAAACATTGAGCTGGAACCAGATAATCCTCAACTTTATCTAGAATTAGGAGAGCTCTACTGCCAACAAGGTGAGTGGGTCCAATCAATTGCCTGTTACCTGAAAGCGATTAAACTTAAACCGGACTGTGAGGAATTTCACGAGCAGCTGTGGTACCTATTGTTGTCTGCTCAGATATCATTCCAGCGATTAGAAGAGATTGATCGCTGTGCCCGTCAAGTGATTGAAGCAGCCACCATTTATAATAAAGCCCTTGCGCTACAGTCAGATGTCTTATCAGCCCAACCCCACGACGTGCTGACAAAACAAGAAGGACTTGCTGAAGCGATCGCCCATTACAACTATGCCATCGAGAAGGGCATTGAATCAAAAATGACAGGGACAATCGCCGACATGGTGGTTGCTTTGGCTGAGAAATTAAAACCAATACATTGGCAATTGCGCCAAGACTTCCAGTTCCTTGATTCCCTCCTTAGACAGCATGATATCCCTTACTGGGCTATTTCAGGAACATTAATCGGTGCTCTGCGGCACGAAGGAGTCATTCCCTGGGATGATGACATTGATATTGAGATGACAGAGGCAGATTTCCATAAATTATTTACTTTATAAACTCTCCTCAATGATCATGGTTTCTACTTGAGAAAGATCGAAAAAAATCTTTACAAAATAACTGACGGGATTGAAATCTATATCTATGACCAAAGGAGATTGCCCTCTGAAGGGGGACATCCTCAGTATCCAGATCTCGATGAGATCTTTCCTTTGCGAGAGTTTCAATTCTACGATTTTAAGATTTATGGACCCAACCAGGCCGAGACGTATCTCAAAAGAGGATATGGGGAAGACGTTTTAAAAGTTTGCAGGATTTGGAATCATCGTTTGAATGTCGCCCTAGGACCTGATCACGATCCGAAGCGATATTCATTGAGCACAAAAAAGGTTAAAATTATTTTAAATTCAGCTTAAAAGTTAGTTAAACGTGGTCAGATAAGGCTATTGAGCCTTTGCACTGGTTTCCCTAACTCCCCTGATTTCTTGCCCACCATGGAAGGGCTGGGAGCTAGGTAACCTTGTCATGTTTCTAAACACTGCTACTAAAACTGCTAGTCAAGTAGTGTTGAAAAGCTATGAGCCGACAGCAGCATCAGGGTAGGAAAAGCTAATCCTGAGTTAACTGTGTTTTGAGTGGCTCATGATCGATCGAGATCCTTAACAAAGATAAAAAGTAAGCCTATTTCCTAGACCACTTTCGTCAAAAATTGTTGCAATTTTAGGATGCCAAATGAAAACAACAGCACAATTTAGAACAACGACAGAACCTAGAAAAGCAACGCAACTTAGAAAAACAACACAACCTAGAAAAACGACACAACTTAGAACACTGCTGAACTCTAAGCAGTTAGAGTTTCTGATAGAGGCCCATGATGGAATCAGCGCTAAGATTGCTGAAGAGGCAGGCTTTCAGGGCATTTGGGGCAGTGGACTCAGCATTTCTGCCCAGTTGGGTGTGCGTGATAACAACGAAGCAAGTTGGACTCAAGTCTTGGAAGTGGTTGAGTTCATGTCCGATGCCACTTCTGTCCCAATTCTGCTGGATGGGGATACGGGCTACGGAAATTTCAACAATGTGCAACGCTTGGTCAAAAAATTAGAGCAGCGTGGTGTCGCTGGTGTCTGTATTGAGGACAAACTCTTCCCCAAGACCAATAGCTTTATTAAGGGCACAGCTCAGCCCCTGGCTGACATGGACGAGTTCTGCGGCAAAATCAAGGCCGCTAAAGATGCCCAAAGTGATGATGACTTTGTCCTGATTGCCCGAGTAGAAGCGTTTATCGCCGGTTGGGGGCTCTCAGAAGCATTAAGGCGAGCCCAAGCCTATTACGATGCCGGAGCGGATGGCATTTTGATCCACAGCTCCTTGCATGTGGCTGATGAAGTGTTGGCCTTTAAACGGGAGTGGGGCGATCGCTCTCCAGTGGTGATTGTACCGACCAAGTACTACGCTACACCTACTGAAGTCTTTAGAGATGCTGGCTTCTCTATCGCCATTTGGGCGAATCACCTGCTCCGAGCTTCCGTGACGATGACCCAAAAGGTGGCTCAGACGTTAATGCTAGAGCAGAACCTGCTAAATGTTGAAGACAAGATTGTGCCTGTGTCTGAGATCTTCCGGCTGCAAGGGGTTGCGGAACACCTGGAAGCGGAGCAGCGATATTTACCCCAGAACCCTGGTGCTGGGAACCGCACAGTTCTCCTAGCAGCTTCCCGTGGAATTGAATTGGGTGAGTTCACTACAGATAAACCCAAGTGCATGGTAGATCTGCACGGTCAACCCCTGCTATCACGGATTGTGGAAGAGCACCACAGTGTCGGTATTCAAGACATCACTGTGGTGCGTGGCTACAAAAAGGACGTTGTCAATTTACCTGGCCTCGATTATGTAGATAACGACGACTATGACACCACAGGTGAACTCGTTTCCCTTAGTCAAGGCTTGCAGGAGTTGCCCCAGGATGGACAGGATTGGATCATAGGCTACGGTGATGTTCTGTTCAAAAAGTACATTCTGCAAATGCTGTTAGGGGTTGATCATGACTTTGTGGTCATTATAGATTCGAGTCAGCACCGCCAAACCCAGCAAATCCGACCCGATTACGTTGCCTGTTCTCTACCCGACTCGACCCAGGCATTTTATCAACATGTTGATCTACAGCAAATCAGCGATCAACTGCCCGAGGGCGAAATCTGCGGCAGATGGACCGGATTGCTGAAAGTTTCCCAACAGGGGCAGCAGAAATTACAGGATACCCTTAATACTTTGCTCCAGTCAGAGCAGATGCGGCAACAGGGTCGGATGCCGACTCTGATTAATGAGTTGATCAGCCATGGCCATCGGGTACATGTGCTTTATATCAAAGGGCATTGGCTCGATATTGATCAAGTCGAAGATCTGTTCAAGGCTGGAAGTTTCTAAATGATCAAATCCGAATACTTTATCCAAGCGGCTCAGGAAAAAGGGTTTGGGTTATACACAGGGGTGCCTTGCTCCTACCTCAAATCTTTTATTAACACGGTCATTGACTCTGATCATCTCCGCTATGTAGGAGCTGCGAATGAAGGAGATGCTGTGGCGATCGCCTGCGGGGCCGAATTGGCTGGAGTGCCCAGTGTGGTCATGTTTCAGAATTCGGGGTTTGGTAACGCTGTCAATCCCCTCACCTCCCTGACTCACACCTTTAAAATTCCCATATTGGTGATTGTGACCTGGCGAGGACAACCCGGTGGGGCACCGGACGAACCCCAGCACCAGCTGATGGGAGCTATTACTCCCCAATTGCTAGATCTAATCCAGGTGCCATGGGAACCTTTTCCCACGGAAATAGACCAGGTTGAGCCTACTCTAGACCGGGCAGTTGCCCATATGCGGCAGCATCAGACGCCCTATGCCCTGGTGATGCAAAAGGGTTCGGTGGAATCTTGCCCGTTAAGCTCTCAATTAACCGTCAAGCCCCTGTCGATCACCCCTGCTGATACTCTCCCCCTTCAAAATGACCCCTGCTTCACCCGTCGTGAAATGCTGCAAGCCATCCAAGGGGCAACTGGGCCTGAGGACATTCTGTTGGCCACTACGGGCTACACCGGTCGGGAATTGTATGCCATTCAGGACCAAGCAAATCAACTTTACATGGTTGGTTCCATGGGATGTATCTCCAGTCTCGGCCTGGGTATAGCCCTGGCTCAGCCCCACCGTCGGGTGATTGTGCTCGATGGAGATGGTGCCGCTTTGATGCGCCTAGGAGCGTTAGCCACCGTTGGCTATGAACGTCCGCCCAACTTGCGGCATATTCTCCTAGACAATCAGCGCCATGAATCCACAGGGGGACAGTCCACCGTGTCGGCCTCTATTGATTTTGGTGCGATCGCAAAAGCCTGTGGTTACGAACAGGTTGCTGTAGCCACAACCCCTGAGGAGGTGAAAGCTTTGACCCAAGACCCATCCGAGCAATTAATGTTCATTCACGCCAAGATTAAGCCTGGTATTCCTGACAAATTACCTCGGCCCCACGTTACCCCCCTAGAGGTTGCCCAACGTCTGCGGCAGTTTATAGAAGCCCGATAATCACACCTTGATTCGATCTGAATCTAGCTCAACTCTAAGCTTTACATCAACATGAACCGGACTATCTTACTCAACCCTGGCCCTGTTACCCTCAGCGATCGCGTGCGCCGTGCCTTACTCCAGCCAGACCTGTGCCATCGTGAACCTGAGTTTGCTGAGCTGACTCTAGATATCAAAGGGCGTTTAGCCAAGGTGTATCCCGCAGCCGCTGAGGACTATGAGGCTATTTTACTTACCGGTTCCGGCACTTGTGCCGTAGAGGCAATGCTATCAACCCTTGTGCCTCAGGATGGCAAGGCTTTAGTGGTAACAAATGGGGTCTATGGTGAGCGCATGGCAGCAATGATCAAGGCTCATGGTAAGTCCCTGGAGGTGGTCACTGCCCCCTGGCACGAACCCATGAACCTGAAAGAGGTTGAAACGTGCCTGAGCCAGGATTCAGCCATTACCCATGTGATTGCCGTTCATCACGAAACCACCACTGGACGACTCAATGATGTCGCCCAGTTAGGTCAACTGTGTCAGCGCTACAATGTCGCACTGCTGCTTGATAGTGTCTCCAGTTTTGGTGCCGAGGCCATTGAGTTTGCGCCTTGGAATTTAGAAGCCTGTGCGGCAACAGCAAATAAATGCTTGCATGGTGTGCCTGGTCTATCCTTTGTGTTGGTAAAGCGATCTATTTTCGAAACTCGCCCCTCTGCCGCTGGAACCGTTTACTTAGATCTCTATCGCTATCATCAAGAGCAGGCAAGGGGCTATTCGCCCTTTACCCAAGCTGTACAGGTAGCCTATGGGCTCCAGGAGGCTCTCAAGGAAATGGAGGACATGGGTGGGCAGACAGCCAGACACAGCTCTTACACTCAGCGTGCTCACCAGATTTTGCAGACTTTGCAAAATCTCGGGGTCAAACCGCTCTTGGATGTGGAAGATTATAGCTGTGTCCTGACTTCTTTTAAATTGCCCCCAGGCTACAGCTATGACCAAATCCATGACACGCTGAAAGAATCTGGTTTTGTGATTTATGCGGGGCAGGGGGGATTCAAAAACCAGATTTTCCGCATAGCTAATATGGGCGATATCCAACCGAGTGATCTAGACCGTCTGCTGGATTGTTTTCATGCTTTATTTAAGCATTAACAGGGACTATCAACTTAAAATCGTAGATCCAAAACTTAGGATCTACACACATAGTTATTCTTGCGGGTCATAGAGCTTCTCCCATTTTACGGAAGCAATTCCGGTATCCCAGCATGAATTTTGTTTCTGGCTCCACGTGGCCGTTTAATATTGAAAATTATTGTCATTAAATAGGGTAAAAATAAAGTATAAATAGTCGTTTTTTTTAAATCGCCAACAACCCTTGAAAATACGTTAAAAAGTACTCCGAATTACAAAATACTAAGTAGTTAGCAAAGGCTTTATCGCAGTATTTTTGAGATTTAAATGTCTTTTATATAGGTAAAAATGGAAGCTATTTTTTTAGATTTTGATGGGGTAATCGTAGATTCTCTTCAAGAATGGTATCACATTGGCGTACTTGCCTATTATGGTATCGACAAAGCAACTCATGATAGTCAACATAAACAATTATACAAAGATAATTGCCATCTCCTTTATTCAGATGCAGATGAATATTGTTTATTAAAAGTCTTAGAAAATAAAACTATAAAAAACTTTGAAAAATTTCGTAAAGACGTAAATCAAAAAGAAGTAGATAGTTATAGTAAACAATTCAAGAAAATTAGAAAATTTTATCAAAATAATCATTTAAATTGGTGGTGTGATTTACATAATCTTACTGATTATGGCAAAACACTGACAATTCAAGAAAATACCAAAAATTGTTTTATTCTAACTCGTAAAAATATGGATGATGTTTTAATTTTGAAAAACCATTTCAAGATTAAAATACCAGATCTAAAAGTATTTGATTATAGTCATTCTGTCAAATATGGCGGTAAAGTCAATTTTATTGAAAGGTTTTTAGATAACCATCCAGATTATAATAATGCTGTTTTAGTTGATGATAAAATAGAGAATTTGTGTGAATCTTCAAAAGTTAAGTGTTATTTCGCCTCTTGGGGTTATGGCAAAGGAAATAATGAATTTGAAACATACCAGGGTAATTGAACAGTAGTTAAACTTATTATGAAGTCTACATTACATATTTCAAGAAACTCGATAGATAAATGCATAGAAAAAATCCTAATAAATGAACAAATAGACGGTAGTGTTATAGGTCCAAGTGTCTATTCAATGAATTGTTTTTCTCCCATTTACGAGCATGTTAATAAAAATAATCTCCCGATCATTGTACCAAAATTTCCTTTGATTTATTCAAATATTGATAAATTAAAATTTCCTACCAGTGGTCAACGTTTTTTAGTTTTTGGGGGGGGAAGTCTCATAGATTTTGTAAAAGTTTGTGCTAAACGGGATAAAATTTCTTTAACTGTTTTGTTATCTTCTATTTCCAATGATGGTTTTTCATCTAATTTTAGTTCATTAAAGGCCAATGAAACGTCATATAATCAGAGTTATCCATCAAAAGCACCTCAGTCTGTTTATGCTTGTTTGCCCTTATTAACTAAGCACATGCCACATAAATTTTGGGTTAGTGCTCTGGGTGAATTATTATCAAAATTGAATGTGTTGGAGGACTTAAAAGTTGATAATAAAGTTAAGGAATTTGATCAAACACCTTTTTCTAACATTGAACCATTCATCAACAAATATACAAAACGGAATGAAAGCTCATTAATCGAAATAATCAAACAGCTTTACTCATTTTCTTTATTAATGAAAACTGATAGTAGTTGGTGTAGCCGTTCTGAACACGAATTTGAAAAGTTATATGCAGATAGTAAACTATCACACGGTCAATTAGTTTTAATGGGTGCTTTAGTTGCTATGAAGATAAGATGTATTTATAAATTACCTGATTTATATGAGCGGTTATTATATTATTGTCGAAAATTAGAAATAAGCTTAGAATTAAAACAAGGATTTGATACTATTCTAGAATTAAATACTTATAAAAGAATGAAAAAATTATCTTCAGTACGACCTGAAAGATTTGGGTTGTGGAATCTTGTGGATTCCACAACCGTTGACTGGAAAATTATCATAAAAGAAATAATAAAGGAGTTAGAGCTATCATGATTAAACCGAATCACATTACATTATTTAGATTGATTTTAATTTTTATAGCTTTTGTTTCATGGTATCTTGTTCCCCCTCAAGACTATCTGTATATTGGTGTGTTATTTTATATAGCATTTTTATTGGATGCTGTTGATGGGTGGTTAGCTAGAACAAAGGACTTAAAAACAGATTTCGGTAAATATTTCGATCCGATTGTAGACTATATAGGTTTCCTAGCCTTGTATGTCATTAGCATTGAAATGGAAATTCTCCCGATATGGTTTGTTTTTCTAGCTCTGACCAGAGACTTTTTAGCAACATTTGCAAGACAGATATTAAATTTAAATAATATTGTAATTGAAGCCAATGTTATTGCTAAATTAAAAGCGGTATATATTGGTTATCCCTTGGTAGGTCTTTATTGGTATAAAATTTATGGGTTTTCAAGTGAATGGTTGTTTATTGTTATTGGGTTACACATACTACTAGAAGGTCGAATTTTTGGATATTCTGATCCTTTAGAAAATCGTTGGAATTCTATAATATTGTGTTTGGCGACTATTGCAGTAGTTACCTTAACTACATTAAGACCTGCAAGTGAGAGTCTTTTTGATTTGACTGTGTTATTCATACTTATAACTCAATCATTGATATGGGTTTCTGGTATTAAATATTTATGGGATGCCAGAGAGTATATAATTCAATCATTTGAATCAAAATAATCACTATAAAAGTTTTACAGTCTGTATAAAACCTTGATAAATATGCTATATTATCAAGGTTCAATAAGTAAGTATAGTTCTAAGTAAAGAGAATAATTAATGACTAATAATCAACAAGCCCAATTCTTATCTAACTGGTCAAATAAATGGAATACTGAAATCGCCGAAGTTGAAAAAGAATATGATACTTTAGCTCAAGTGTATGAGGGTCAAGTCTTGAATTGGCAGTATGCTTGTCATCAGGTTGCTGCTGAACTGATGGCAAAATTTGTCGCTAGCGATGGCAAAATTTTGGATCTCGGATGTGGAACGGGACTTGCTGGACAAGCTCTTCGAGAACAAGGTTATCAAACCATAATTGGAGTTGACATTTCCCAAAACTCTTTGGACATTGCTAGGGATAAAAATCTTTATACTGCTCTATATAAAGCAGATATACAGCAAGAACTGCCATTTCAAGATAATGAATTTGATGGAATCATTTCCACTGCGGTGCTTACTAATATGGAAACGTCAAATGTGTTGTATAAGTTTTGCCGAGTAGTAAAACCGGGAGGATATCTGGTGTTTACAAACCGAGAGGATATCCACTATCAAAAAAAATTCGATGTTACCTTGCAACAGATGGAGTCAGAAGGCATTTTAAAACCAGCCTATCTCTCGCCACCACAACCCTATCTTCCGAATAATCAGGATTATGCAGAGAAGATAAAAGTTCTTTATTGTGCCTATCAGCTGTGCACTTAATGTATCTGTGGGCTGTTGCCGAAGCTTGCGCCTTAGCTCATAGCACCGGAGAGTCTAAAAGGTCGTTAATTCACGTCCTTCTAGGAATTAAACGATGGAGGCTCTCAACTCTTTTTCTTGTAGGCATAAACAAAGGTTGTTTGCCCCAATTTTTGGCGCAAACTTTCCCGTTGCTCAAGATAATGAACGATGCTTCCATCCTTATTCATATTTCGCACTCGCTCCAGTACTTGTTCTAATTCCGCTTCCTTTGCCAAAGACCAAGTAGAATCACCATTCCGATAGGTTGGCTTGAGCGGGCCTTCTGGGTCAAGGTAATTGTCACCTTGCATCACAGCATGAATTGGCACAACAATGCCCCCAAAGCAAAAGCCAGCTTGATCCAATTTCTCAGTAATGCATGCTATTGGTGGCATACGTTGAGCGATTCTCGATACGGCGTCTGGAATCAGATCAGCCCACCAAAATCCATCATGAACCTGGGGATGACTGCTGGTATTACAGACAAACACGCCTTGGGGACGCAGCACTCGATAGGCTTGCTCAAACACCTGGTTCAGTTCAGGAAAATTTTCCTGAGCTGCTTCGTCCGAACCCAAGTGATGGAGAACCTGGTTACACATTATCCCATCAAAGGTTTCATTCTCATAGGGAAGATCGAGAAGACTGCCTTGATCTAAGTGAATATTGGGGTCATTGCGGAACTTTTCTGTTGCTTGCGCCAACATTCCCCCATTGAATTCTAGACCCCACAGGCTATTGACTTTGTTCTTCAAGGCTTGGATATAGTTTCCAGTACCACACCCACCATCCAATATCACCTGCTCTGGCAAAGGACGAGGGGTAGTCGCAAAGCAACCCAATAAAATCTCAACCCCGATTGGGATACGAGTTGTGTCGTAGCTTTTGGATGTATCCTGATAGTTTTCATATTCCTTTATCATGGCTTTGCTTTTACCATTCTCGGTACCATAGATGATGTTTTATGTACTCAGAATACTAAATTAAAGTATATTTGTATACCATAGATATGGTTTTAAGACCTATTTCAAGGCGTAAAACATTGGAGAACAACTGGTACAAAATCTGGAATCGCAGACAGGTCGATGAGATAGAACAGCCAACGTTGCTCTCGTTGCTGGTTGCAAATGGCTATGATACCCAATTCTCAGGCGTCCAGGAATCAGCCTGGATGGCCTATGTGCAGCATATCGCGGATCAGCTCAACATCATCCCAAAGGATTCATTGTTGGAAGTGGGTTGCGGCGCGGGTACCTTTCTCTATCCGTTTTACCAACAAGGGAATCCAGTCACAGGGATTGATTACTCAGCAAACTTGGTGAAAATTGCCCTAGCAGCTATGCCCCAAGCCATAATCAGCGTGGGAGAGGCCATTGATCTGCCCAGGGAGTCTCACTTCGATGTTGTGCTGTCAGGGTCGGCTACGACAATAGCAAGTACCGTTTCAATGTCTTGATTTATAAATGCTAATGAAAGTAGAAACAGCTGTTATTCTAGCTGCTGGTATGGGCACTAGACTCCAGGAATTAGGGCAATCGGTTCCTAAAGGGTTTCTCAAGTTGGGAGAGCAACCTATTATTGAGGAATCGATAGAGCGATTGACTGCCTGCGGTATGCAGCGCATCATCATTGTCACTGGTCATTTATCCGACTTTTATGAGCGTCTGCAGCAACGTTTTAATGATCAGATATTGACGGTTCATAACCCACACTATGCCAAATCAGGTACCATGTATTCCCTCTATTGTGCCCGTGAGCTAATTGAGGGTGATTTTCTGTTGTTGGAATCAGATCTGATTTACGAAAAGCTTGCTTTAACAGCAGTCTTGAACTTTCCTAAAGACAATGTAGTCTTGCTATCTGGCCAAACCAATGCTGGCGATGAAGTCTATGTGGAAACCTCAGGTGAGACAATCGTTGCGATGTCTAAAAATAAGGCTGAACTGGGGAGTCAAATTGCTGGTGAATTAGTCGGTATTTCCAAAATATCCCAGCCTTTGTTTCAAAGCATGTTGGCGCAAGCTACCCTAAGATTTAAAACCAGCCTCAAGCTGAATTATGAAACTGATGGGCTGATAGCAGCAGCAAAATCCTATCCAGTTTACTATAAGGTGATTAGCGATCTACTATGGGGAGAAATTGATGACCGATACCAGCTTGCCAGAGCAACAGAGCAAATCTATCCCGCAATTCTCCAGAAAGATGCTTAGTAATGTAAGCATATGCGCTACGCGCAGGCTACGCCAACAGCTAATGCCCATAGCGCAGGCTAATTGAGCTGCTTATGCGCTATGGGTTACGTCCCCTTCTTAAGCACTGTTAGCTACCCATAGCGGATTTGGTAGCAAAGGTGATAATGCCAACACCAATAACAACCAAAAAGAAAGCGAAATATACAAACGTCTTTGAATAGGGTTTGTTTACCATTACTTGATCGTTACTACTCTTGTTACTATTCATAGCTCCTCGAACAGAAAGAAATAGTAAAGGAAGAGAAACAATCATTCCTAATACTTCTATTACAAATAGCGCCTGAGGCATTGGATCTGGTGAGACTGGAAATAGTGTTCCTAAATCTAGGGCGTATACGAAAAAATAGGAAATAGCAGATAAGCTAGACACAATAAACGCCCACTTCAAATCTTTGAAGATAAAGTAAACAATCAAAAGGCTGACTATCACTAGGGAAGTTAAGAAGGTATTAAATGCCCCCAATATCAACGGGTCAATGTGTGAAAAACTCCTTGTTTCAATCGAACCACCAGGAATTAGAGACCCCAACAATCCAAACGATAAAAGTAAAAGTCCAGATACCAGATGTCTAATAGTTATTGTCATTGTAATTACCTCACAACTAGAATTATTGCTGTCAAAATTAAAGATGAGTCGCAGAAAATCTTATCGTGTTTCCCTAGGGCGATAAGGGGTTTCTTTTAGCAAATGACTGACTAATATTTTTAGAAAAAACAAAGGCAGAAACCATTCCAGACCAGGCATTGGGGGAAATAGATAGCGATCGCCCAACAGCCCTAAGCTGTAAAGTCCTAAGGCCACTGGACGTTGAAGATAGAGGGGAGACCGCAAAATCAAGACTGATGCCCCCAACAGGTAGCTGGAAACACCGATAAAGAATCCCCAATCTCCCCCACGAAAGAGCAGCGCCACTAACAAGACATGGATGACATGAATAGACACAAATCCTAAATGCTGCTGCCAACCCTGTTCCGGTCGGTGATACCAACCCTTAGCCGTGGAGGTAGCATTGGTGAGGACACCCCCGACTAAATCAAGGGCAAAAACAGCGATCAGTCCTAATTGCAAAGGAGTCCACTGTATAGGGAGGGTCAGGGCGTAGGTTGGCGCTGCTACCAAAGCCACCAGGGACGGTACAAATTGTATGAGTAACTCAGCTTGGGTTGCCCCTGGTCCGGTGAAGCGATCAAGCAAACCTTTCAGACCAGAGCGAGGAGAGGGACAAGTCAGCTCAGAGTGCATCCGCTTAACCTCATAACAGTTGTTATGCAATAAATATAACAACTGTTATGATAAGCTGTCAATAGGCATTGAAACTTTGTTTCTCTCCCACTCTATATCTGGTGTATATCTGGTTAGTTTCCTTTGATGCTCATGTCCCAACAGGATCGCCGCCTTGAAGTTTCTGAAGCCGCCTGGCGAGTTATTGTCCGAGAAGGGTTAGATCGCACCAGTATGCGCGCGATCGCCCAAGAGCTAGGTTGCACCACCGGAGTTGTTACTCACCACTTTCGAGATAAGCAAGAGCTTATTCTGTTTGCCCTTAATCAAGTAACTCAGCGTCTGCAAAAAACGATGCAGGCTGCAACAGAGCAAGCTAGGGGAGTCGATCGACTAGTAGAAATGCTATCTGCGTTTTTGCCACTAGACACTCAACGGCAAGATATTCTCAAGGTCTGGGTGGCCTTTTTGGGGTATGCCATTGGACGAGAATCCTTGATGGCTGAGCATCAACAGAGTGCTGCTCAGCTCCGTGAGGTGATTATTCAAGAGTTGAAAGCTCTACAGTCAGCTAAACTGATTCGAGCTAACATAGACCCAGAGTTAGAAGCCAACGCCCTGTTAGCCGTAGTGAATGGAGTTAGCCTAGACTCCCTGATTCAAGCCAAACGCCTTAGCCCTGACCAGCAGCAGATTGTAGTTCGGCGCTACGTTAACGAGTTACTGTCTACCCATCCTATTCCTGGCTCTGGTAATCCCTAATCAACATAACCGATTTAATTGCTTTTATTAATTTTTAATAGACAAAAGTTTATCCCCTCGACAACAACTCGTTTTGTCAAGGGGATAACTAAGCAATAATGTCACCTATTTCCCTGATTGGACTTTGGAAAACTACCTATTCACGTAAGCTCTAATTCAATAATTTTGCTTGGTTTTAGGCTACCTTAGGCTCTGCTTAACAAATAACTTTTTAACCAATAAGTTTGAGGTTTGAGGCAAAAACTATTTTTACCCCTTCTGCCAAGTTATTCCTACGGCAACCATCTCCTCAGGTTAAGATTCTCATAATACACAGTTTCTGTAAGCTTTTTAGAGGTTTGATATGTTAACGACAGATGTTTACTCCCCTTGATTTTGTCCAAAGTCCAACGGAGATCTAAGTGAAGTCAATACTTCCAAGGTTACTGAAGTCAATACCTCCAAGGTTACTTACATCAATACCTCCAAGGTTACTTACATCAATACCTCCAAGGTTAGTTAAGTTATTAGCTGCAAGGTTAGTTACATCAATACCTCCAAGGTTAGTTAAGTTATTAGCTGCAAGGTTAGTTAAGTTATTAGCTGCAAGGTCAGTTAAGTTATTAGCTGCAAGGTTAGTTACATCAATACCTATAAGGTTAGTTAAGTTATTAGCTGCAAGGTTAGTTAAGTTATTAGCTGCAAGGTCA
>WTKN01000273.1:0-28357 GCA_011524395.1 Moorena sp. SS36440bin_2 | reverse complement strand
GTTAAGTTATTAACTCCAAGGTTAGTTACATCAATACCTATAAGGTTACTTACATCAATACCTCTAAAGTTAATTAAGTCATTAGATCCAAGGTTTCTTAAGCCAATACCTCGAAGGTTGAAGAAATTACCAAATCTATTGGGATACTCACCTCCTCGGTCAACGTTATCGGTAATTTGGGTTGCTCTGCTCCTCACGGTAGCCCCCAAACCGATAAAGAGACCACCACCATCGCCGATCCCATCGTTGTCACTGTCAGCAAGATTACCAATGATTCTGTTTCTGCCCAGAAACATGGTATTTCCACTCTCGACAGAAATGCCGCCGCCATTGACTTCTGCGGAGTTACCAGTAATCTGATTGTTGCGCAGCAGCACGTCATTATCAGTGCCAAGGACACTGACACCACCGCCACTACCTTCTGTCAAATTCTCAATAATCTGGCTCTTGAATATCTGTACAACGTTGTTATTGACTTCTCCCCCACTACCGATTTCTATTCCAGTGTTTTCGTTGTTGATTATAGTGCTATCAATAACTTTTACATTTTGACCTACACCATTTATATCAAAACCATTGTCTAAATTTTGGCTGAAGGTGCTCTTATTCACAAATGATGTCGTGTTGTTTCCATTGATATCAATGCCATCTTTTTTGTTGTTTACAAAAAAGCTACCGACCACATTGAGATTAGTGTTATCTCCTTCGATATTGATGCCATCGCTTTCGTTATCTTTGAAGATGGTATTAATCACATTTAGATTACCATCATCCACCTGGATGCCATCATCTCCCTCAGAAATTGTCAGGCTTGTGACGGTAACATCGACACCATTGCTAATCGTAAATATATCAAAAGCATCACCGTCACCTTCGATAGTGATTTGGTTAGGATCTTCAATTCCAACAATATTAACACTGTCGGTAATTTCGAGTGTCGGTTTATTTTCGAGTGTCGGAAGATTAGGAATATTCGGAATATTCGGAAGATTAGGGATATTCGGAAGATTAGGAATATTCGGAATATTAGGGATATTAGGGATATTCGGAAGATTAGGAATATTAGATTCTAGAGTAATCGTCTGTTGACCTGGTTCCAGTTCAAATAAGATTGTATCTTGACCAGGAGTATTATTCGCTAGGGCGATCGCTTCTCGTAAACTGATGACCCCATCAGAAGGATTAATTCCGTCAGCTGTGGTATTAACTCTAAAAACTGCCATAGTTAGCCATCCTTATTTGACTGATAGCGATGCAGAGGTGCGACCCGTGGCGAATTTAATTCTTAATACGGAAAACGCACCATTACGGTCTTGGGTGAAACCCCCATGAGCGACTGCATCAAGACAAAGCTGATTATTTTTCCCCTGTCAGGTATTATCCATAACCCCAACTACATAAGTTTTTTTGGGGAGAATAAATCACCCGTTTTTTTTCCCAGGCTGTTCTTGACAGGTTTAATGCAACTTACTTTAGTCTATACCATTTTAAAAGTTATTTTTATTACCTTTGATGACTATTAATATTTATTTAAAATCGATTATTTAAAATAAATATTGAGCAAAATTACTAGTTTGAATAAAAATCCTGTCAATTTATTAAAAACATTTTTCCAAAATAAATTGGGTGATAAAACTATTGGAGATGCTAAGCAAGCTATAGCCTTTTGAAATGAAAACGCTATATGATTGCGATTACGCATTAAACAATCACATGACAGCAGCACAGCTACAGAACCCCAAGTCCAACGGACAAAACAACAGTCTCCTACACATAGAAAACCTACAGATGCACTTCCCCATCACCCAAGGAATCATCTGGCAAAAGCAAATTGGCTCCATCAAAGCTGTCGATGGACTCAATTTCGATATCAACCGTGGCGAAACTTTAGGCTTAGTAGGAGAATCTGGCTGTGGCAAAAGTACCACCGGACGAGCGATCCTACAACTATACCGTCCGACAGCTGGTCATGTTTACTTTGACAATATCGACCTCACCCAGCTAGATGCTGAATCCCTGCGCCAGATGCGCCGCCGGATGCAAATGATTTTTCAAGACCCCTATGCTTCCCTCAATCCCAGGATGACCGTAGGAAGTATTGTCGGTGAACCCCTGCAAATCCATGGGTTAGCCACCGGTAAACAAAAACAAGAACGAGTCCAGTCCTTACTAGAGGTGGTAGGACTCAATCCCCAGTTTATCAATCGCTATCCCCACGAATTCTCTGGGGGTCAGCGTCAGCGGATTGTGATTGCTCGCGCCTTAGCGTTAAACCCTGACTTTATCGTATGTGATGAACCGATTGCTGCTTTAGATGTATCCATTCAAGCCCAAGTGGTTAACTTGATGCAGTCTTTGCAAGCAGATATGGGCTTAACTTATCTATTTATTGCTCACGATTTAAGTATAGTGCGCCACATTTCTGACCGGGTGGCAGTAATGTACTTAGGCAAAATAGTAGAACTGGCAGATCGCGTCTGTTTATATGAGAACCCCTTGCATCCCTATACCCAAGCATTAATCTCAGCCGTACCAATTCCTGACCCTGAACTAGAGCGTCAACGGGAACGTATTATCCTAACAGGGGATGTACCCAGCCCGAGCAATCCCCCCAAAGGTTGTCGGTTTCACACTCGCTGTCCTATGGTAATGGATACTTGTCGGCAAGACCCAGAACCAGAGTTTAAAGATGCAGGTAGAGGCCATTATGTTGCTTGTCATTTAGTCCATTGACAAAACGACTAACCACTCACAAAACTAATGTTCGTCCATCGCAATGGATCGAGAGCAACGCCAATTACTCGGTAGAGCCGAAGGCCATCCCATCCGCAGGGCTTCTGGGCAAATGGTATGAATGGTCAGCTGGCAATCAATCAGCTGCAAGCCTTCCTTTTCCACCTGCTTCATCCCTTGTTTTAAGATTGAGTCATTCTTGAATTCAACGGTCTGGTTACACTGAATACATACCAGATGATGGTGATGATGGGGAAAAGGCTGATTAAGTTCATAATGTTTATGCCCTTCTGCCAACTCCAATTCCCGCAGGATGCCCATCCGTGACATTAACTTAACGCTACGATAAATTGTAGATAAGCTGATTCCTTCTCCTCGCTGGTCGAGCAATTCGTGAAGTTCCTCAGCACTCAGATGGGTTCCTCTCGGTAAATTTTGGAAAACGTGGAGAATGGTCTCCCGTTGCGGTGTCATACGCCAACCTCGAGCATTGAGTTCGGCCTTGAGTGAAGCAGCTGTATAGTTTGCCATGGTAACCCTCTCAAAAACGAGCCATTATTGACAATATTAAATAATTATTTCTCTCACTTGCAAGAAAATTTATTAATTGAGAATAAATAGTAAAGGATTATTGGTTGCTTTTGAGAATAGGGCAGGCACGGATCGAGCTCTGATACAGGCATAGAACAAAAATACCAAATCCAGCTTTACGATCCGGATTTGGCAAATAAGTTAGGAAAAGGGCGAATAAGGGAAAGACAGGGCACAGAGGCAATACAGGGAACAGGCTTACGGAAGCAGATTGCCCATAACCCTTGTGTATTGTGGGTTGTATTTTATGACTATTTTATTGTCCCCTCTCCCTAGATTTTGGCGATTGATGCTTAAAACTTGCAATAAGTAAGCATACAATACCTAGGTTGATACACACATCGGCTACATTAAATACCGGGAAGTTAATCAACCGAAAATCTAGGAAATCCACAACGCAACCGGTTACTGTCTGGTTATTTAGCAAACAACTGTTGAAAAAACGGTCTATGCCATTCCCTAATGCTCCTCCCAGTATGAAGCCATAACCAAGTTGTTCCAATCTAATCAGCTTTGGCCCAAACCAAGCTAGGGCGATTAAACCAAGACTGACAGCTAACGACAGCCAGCGCAACCAGCTGCCGTCTTGACTAAAGAGACTGAAAGCGGCACCAGTATTAGTCACATAGGTAAAGTGAAACACCCCTTGCCACAGGGGTAGAGTCTCAGCCAATTCAAAATTCTGCACCACCCAATATTTAGTCAACTGATCCAGAATCAGACCAATAGCAGCAGCAAACCAAAACAGGGGGTTTCTTTTCATTAGTCATTAGTCATGATAGCATTTGTGAATTGGGTGAGGTACTTACTAGGAGCTTCGGAGAAGGGAGAAGGGAGAAGGGAAAAGGGAGTAGGGAGTAGGGAGTAGGGAGTAGGGGTCTTTGTATGGTAAAAGCTATAGTCATTATTTATTAGCCATTGGTAGTCATTGGTGATTAGTCTAGGACTTACCCAGGGAAAAGAAAAATTAACGTTTTAGGCAATAGGGAACTTCGGAGCTGGGCATTACAATGACTATCAATAAAACATCAACTGCCGTAGAGCAAATGCCACAACGGTCACAGAACACACTACCACTAGCTGACTCGGTAAAGGTGAAATGGTATATTTCATGATGGCTTCCATGAGAGGCGAAGCGCCAAGCACTGACCAATTGATGCCGTGGAAAATCATTAAATAGCCGACACCGTAGGCATGGATGGTTAGTAAACCACATAGGCAGCTAAATGCCAAGGTTTCGACTCGTGGTTGTACGCGAAAGGCTAAAAAACCACACACCCAGGCTCCAGCAATAAAGCCTAGTATGTATCCAAAGCTGGGTTCTTTGATATAGGCAATACCTCCACCTTGAGTAAAGACTGGGAGGTTCAACCCGATGACAACATAGGCAATTTGAGAAAGAGCACCAGCATTTCTGCCTCCTAAACAAGCCGCTAGTAGGACTGCTCCAATCTGATAGGTAACCCCTAGGGATATAGTGTGAACGCCTTGAGTTGACCAATCCCAGGGTGGATTGGAGATAAAGAACGCTTCTAGAAACGTGCCGCCGATGGTCAGCAGCAAACCAATTATGGCCCACAAAATCTCATTGGGAGCAGACACAGTTACATTGATAATCTATTTATTCTGGCTATTTATTCTGGGAGTTATATTCTCCGGGAATCGGAGCTTCACCACCGGTTAGACCCAAAGAGTCCAGCATAGCGTGGTCTTGCTCTGGTGGCTGTCCCAGAGTGGTGAGGTAGTGTCCAATCAGCATAGCATTGATTCCGGATTTTAGCCCTTGTGCCTGCAATTGGCCCATCACGGCTTCTCGCCCACCAGCATAGCGCAGGATTTGCTCAGGTAGGATCATCCGGAAAATTGCGATCGCTTTTAGTGCTTCATAGCTATCTAGCTTCCCAGATTCTCCCAAAGGGGTTCCAGAGCGAGGATTGAGCAAGTTCAGGGGTACTGATTCCACCTTTAACTCCCGCAGGGCTAGAGCTAAATCCACTCGGTCTTCCCAGCTTTCACCCATGCCCATAATCCCACCAGTGCAGGCTTGAATCCCCACGGCTTTCAAGTTCTGGATCGTCTCAACGCGATCGCGCCAACTGTGAGTAGTGACAATTTCTCGGAAAAACCGCTCTGAGGTTTCTAAGTTGTGGTTGTAGCGAGTTACCCCAGCTTCTTTGAGGG
This sequence comes from Moorena sp. SS36440bin_2, assembly GCA_011524395.1. GTDB lineage: Bacteria > Cyanobacteriota > Cyanobacteriia > Cyanobacteriales > Coleofasciculaceae > Moorena. Next base: position 22,852 of record WTKN01000273.1, on the reverse strand, counting down.
CTTCGGCTTGTTCCGATGTCACTTCTCCCAAAGCACAGCAAGGCTTAATGCTGGTTTCGGCAATAATCTCCCTTACCGTTTCCAGAATTTGTTCAAACTCTTTCGATTTAGGACTACTGTACTTTGGTCCACGTCCCTGACTCACTAGGCAAAAACGTTTGGCTCCAGCTGCTTCAGCTGCCTTAGCTTGAGCCATTATCTCTTGCTTAGACTTAAGACCATAAATCGGGGAATCAACGCCAGGATGGTGAGCAGACTGGGCACAGAAGCCACAGTTTTCTGAGCAGCCCCCAGATTTGACATTGACGATACTACACAAATCCACCGTATTACCACAGCAGGCTTGGCGCACTTTGTCAGCTGCTTGGCACAGCAGCAATATATTATCTTGCCCTTCCAGTTTGGTCAGGGCTAAGGCTTGCTCCCTAGTAATGCGATCGCCTGCAATAATCCCCTCAGCTAGCTTTTCCAGCCACTTATTCACGGATGCTGGGGATGTTGAGCATTGTTCTGGTGTACTTGCTGGTGTAGTTGATAAATCTACAGATAGACCTACAGCAGTTGACAAAGGTGCTTGAACCACAGTATCTCCCACATATATCAGCTTTAAAGGCACCCCTCACTATACCACCTATGAGTAAGTTGGCTAGTGAACTCTACTACCCTAACTAAAAATTTAACTTTTTCTTAATTATAATTTAACCTAATGCTTAACCTACTCTTTATGGTGGAGCGGTAAACTCCGGCTGTGACGCCTAAAAAAATCAAGCCAATTCCATGTTGTCCCAAAAGAATAATTTATTCTCAATAGCATTGATCACTACCTTAGCCATGGGGATTACCTCCTGTGGTGGTTCAACCCCCACAGCTCAAGTTAAGGTAGATGGTTCCAGCACCGTATTTCCTATCTCTGAGGCAATGGCGGAAGAGTTCCAGAAAGCCAATCCGGGAATCCAAGTTACTGTTGGTGTCTCTGGTACTGGTGGTGGATTCAAGAAGTTTTGTGCTGGAGAAACCGATATTTCCAACGGCTCCCGTCCGATCAAAGAATCAGAAATAGAACTTTGCAAGAAGGGAGGAATTGAGTACATCGAATTACCCATCGCCTTTGATGGACTCTCTGTAGTAGTTAACAAAGAAAATAACTTTGCTAGCTGCCTAAAAACTTCTGAACTCAAAAAAATGTGGGAGCCAGCAGCTCAAGACAAAATCAAAAACTGGAAGCAAATTCGTCCTGGTTTCCCTGATAGCAAACTAGGACTTTATGGTCCAGGAACTGACTCCGGAACCTATGACTACTTTATGGGAAAGACAGTTGGTAAAGACAAAGGCTCTCGGGGCGACTATACCGCTAGTGAAGATGACAATTTGATTGTCCAAGGGGTATCTACTGATAAGGGTGGAATAGGCTTCTTTGGTTACGCCTACTACGAAGAAAACAAAGATAAACTCAAACTGTTACAGATTGACGGAGGAAGTGGTTGCGTTGCCCCTAGCACAGCAACTATTGCCGATGGAAGTTACAAACCTCTATCTCGCCCAGAGTTTATCTACGTCAAGAAAGAGGCGGCAACTCGACCTGAAGTTAAAGCCTTTGTAGACTATCAGTTGGCAGCAGCAAATTCCAAATTAATCTCAGAAGTTGGCTATGTTCCCATGCCAGAAGACATTATGATGTTGGTGAGAAAGCGTTTTAGTGAAGGTACAGTTGGTACAGTATTTGCTAATGCTCCTAAAGGCTCCAAAGTGAAACAGCTATTAGAGAAATAAAGAATAGTAAATGATGTCTTAAAGTGTGAATTATGAAGTCTGAATGATGAACGGTGAAAAGAAAAAAGTTGCTAATTCACGCAGTCACCTTGATAGATATCAGCAGTACATCTGTAAGTAGAATTATTTCATTTCTCACACTTGATTTATCACAATTGATTCCTCACACTTCAGACTTCATCCTTTATCCTTTATCCTTCCCTAAGAGAACGCTATCAGGCGAACACACTTGACCCTTCACAGGTAATACTTTACTGATGACTACCACTCCGCCATCTTTTGAGTCATCAGACTCTGAGATGTTTCGACCAAACCGGCAGTTAAACAAGCGGGTAGAACTGATAGTAAAAATAATTTTTGCTACCTTTGCCTTTGTTTCTGTGGCAACTACCATCGGCATTGTTCTAACTTTAATATTTGAAACAGTAGCATTTTTCCAAGAAGTATCACTCTGGAAATTCCTGACTGATACAGCATGGACTCCCTTGTTTGCTAATCCCCAGTTTGGCATTTTTGTGCTGATTAGTGCGACCTTTCTGACCTCTGTAATCGCCCTGATGGTGGCATTACCTTTGGGATTGCTTGCAGCTATCTACTTGAGTGAATATGCATCTAGTGGTATCCGTGGCTGGCTCAAACCTGCCCTAGAAATATTAGCAGGGGTTCCTACGGTAGTATTTGGTTACTTCGCTCTGATGGTAGTTAGCCCCTTCTTAAAAAGATTTATTCCAGATTTACAAGGATTCAATGCCTTAAGCGCTGGGATTGTTTTAGGAATAGCCATTATTCCCATGATAGCTTCCCTAAGTGAAGATGCCATCTATGCTGTACCCAATAGTTTAAGACAAGGTGCTTATGCCTTGGGGGCAACTAAACGAGAAACCATTATCGGAGTAGTAATACCAGCAGCATTATCTGGAATTGTTGCTTCCTTCGTACTAGCAGTTTCCCGTGCTGTGGGTGAAACCATGATTGTTAGCATCGCTGCTGGTCAAAATCCCACCTTGGGACTGAATCCCCTAGTACCAGTGATGACCATGACAGCCTATATCGTTCAGGTCAGCATGGGAGATACACCAGCAGGTTCCCTAGCCTACAAAACTATTTTTTCTGTAGGTATGACCCTGTTCTTACTGACCTTAGCCCTAAATATCTTTAGCTTTTGGTTTGTCCGTCGCTTCCGGGAGAAATACGACTAATGGCACAAGACCTAAAACCTCTAGGAGACGATTCCTCAGGTTACTTCAACCTGGCGCTACCCAAGCGCTATAACTTTGATAAAATCTTCGCCTTTGCTGCCTGGCTTGCCATCTTTTTTGGGCTAGCCATACTCGCAGTATTGCTGATTCAAGTTTTTAGGGATGGTCTGCCCCGGCTCGATTGGCAATTTATCAGCAGTCCTCCCTCCCGTAAACCAGACCAAGCTGGTATTTTTCCTCCTTTAATCGGTAGTGTGTGGCTATTGCTGATAACAGCAATGGTCTCTTTTCCCTTGGGAGTAGGGGCGGGTATTTTCTTAGAAGAATATGCCACTGACAACCTATTGACCAAGATTATTGAAATAAACATCGCTAACCTAGCTGCTGTACCTTCAATTATTTACGGTTTATTGGGTTTACAAGTGTTTGTTCGGTGGTTGGCTCCCATTACTAATGGTAGGAGCATACTAACTGGTGCCCTAACCCTGTCGTTGTTAATTCTGCCCATCATTATTGTTGCCACCCGTGAAAGTCTACGGGCAATTCCCAATAGCTTGCGTCAAGCGGGTTATGCCTTAGGAGCAACTCGCTGGCAAGTGATTCGAGAGCATATTTTTCCTCTCGCTTTACCTGGTATCCTGACAGGAACCATTTTGGCACTGTCAAGGGCAATTGGGGAAACTGCTCCTTTAATCACTATTGGAGCCTTGAGCTTTATTACCAGGCCGCCCATGAACCCACAAGATCCATTTACTGCATTGCCAATTCAAGTTTACAACTGGATCTCCCGTCCCCAAGAAGCCTTTCACATTAACGCGGCAGCGGGAATTGTGATGTTGATGATAGTGCTGTTGGTCATGAATGCTGGAGCAATTTTCCTGCGCAACAAATTCCAAAGCAATAGATAAAAAGTCAATATACCCACTATTAAAATACAGATTCAAAAGGATGGAAAAATTTTCAGTTTTGATTTCAAAATTTGACAATTCCACAGAAGATTTAAATATGAATTATAACCAAGTTATGGACTACACCACTTCGTCTGTAGAAGTACAAGATCCGGTTTTACGGGCTGAAAAAGTTTCCGTATACTATGGATCATTTTTAGCAGTCAAAGATGTCTATTTAGATATTCCCAAAAACCAAGTTACCGCGTTTATCGGACCCTCTGGTTGTGGAAAAAGCACTTTGTTGCGGTGTTTTAATCGCTTAAATGACTTGATTCCGGGAGCACGGGTGACAGGTAGAATTACCTTCCATGGGGAAAATCTATATGATAAAAAGTTTGACAACAGCATTGAAGAAGTACGTCGCCGCATTGGCATGGTATTCCAAAAGCCAAACCCTTTTCCCAAATCCATTTATGAAAATATTGCCTTTGGAGCCCGGATTAATGGCTATCAAGGGGACATGGATGAATTAGTCGAGCGCAGTCTTCAACAAGCTGCCCTCTGGGATGAAGTAAAAGATAAACTAAGACAGAGTGGTCTGTCTCTATCTGGTGGTCAACAACAACGTTTGTGTATTGCTCGCGCGTTAGCCATTAAGCCAGAAGTGTTGTTGATGGATGAACCTTGCTCCGCTCTTGACCCTATCTCCACCCTGAAAGTGGAAGAACTAATGCACCAGCTGAAAGAAAAATACACGATTGTTATCGTTACCCACAACATGCAACAAGCTACCCGAGTAGCAGACATGACCGCTTTCTATAACGCTAGGGCAACGGAAACAGGTGGCAAACAAGGCTATTTAGTAGAGTTCAATAGAACTGAAGTAATCTTCCAAAATCCTCAGCAGGAAGCCACTAGGGACTATGTGAGTGGGCGTTTCGGCTAAATCCCCCAAAATTTTTCCCTAACATGCAACTAAACCTTGTGTTTTAAACTCAACTCATCGGAGATTTGATCTCAGACTAGACATGCCACGGCAACACGCCCGTGGGATTTTTTTTTCTGATAGGGATGATCCCCCCAGTACCAATTCAAGATAGGATCAAATCTGATTATAAAATTGGATTTGTTGTCAATGATGGGAATAAAGCGCTACTTATCAGGTTTTCTTGCCCTGGTACTGGTTATGGTTATCGGTTTAACTGGTTGTGCCTCAAGTGGTACAGGCTTAACAGGAGATTACCGTCAGGATACAATAATTGCTCTACAAGAATTAAGACAAGCCCTTGAATTACCAGAAGATTCACCAGATAAGACGGCAATTCGTGAAAAAGCAACTCTACTGATGAATGACTATGCTTCGCGCTACCGCAGAGATAGAGCTGTGTCTACCCTTAATTCCTTCACTACCATGCGAACTGCGGTCAATTCCTTGGCTGGTTACTACAGTTCCTATCCCAATCGCCCTTTACCGAAAAAGGTGAAGGATCGTCTAGAGCAGGAATTTTCCCAAGTAGAGCGTTCTCTCAAACGGGGCGCTTAAGCTGTCGATACCTCGCCTATTGTAGGCGAGGCATAACCTGGGTTAACAAAAAAACTGCGAGTAGAAACCTGTCCTGTCTTCAGGTTTATTGAGAACATCCAAAGCAAGGCAGGGTAGGATTATCGATGATCTCAAAGTTTTGGCCAATTTTTTTATCTGCTCTCGTCCTAACTCTCATCATAAGTAAGAATTTTCCGGAACAGTAGGTAAGATAGCTGAAAACAGTTAAAGATAATGCCAGCCGAAGCGCGGTTAGGGGTTAGAGAGATTATTATAGGGTTTATGGCTACTACTAGGGTAATGGTTCACTAATAATCAACAATAATCAAAGTTGACAAATTTAGCGATATATGCATCAAATAAAACGATATAGATTCACTTATAGATTTACCTCTACCCCCTGCCTTGGTGTTTCCCTTTCTATCCCTAAACTATATAATAACAAGCTAAAGCTAATTTTAAAAAAAATCATACTTAAAAACCCCTGTGCAGTAGCGGCGGGGATGAAAACGAGTTAGTGAATTGCTCACCCTCTCGTAGTATCCGTTTAGAATCCCTGATGCTGCACCTGGGGGAGATTTAAAAGATATTGAAGCAATCGGGGATGAGTTAACTGGCTTTTGGCTAACTTTCTGTTCTTTTGTAGTGTTTCTAGGAATGTATAACAGTTTTGGTAAACGGAGGCAACACCGGCAAGGTCTACATCGTAGCTTGATTGCCACCTTTGCAGTAGGAAGTAGTCTGTTGAGTCAGTGTTGGTTTGTACCAACCGCTGAGGCAAAAACAAAAGCTTATTGCCACTTTACTCAGGAAGCGATCGCTCAAAAAGAAAGCTTAAGAGTTAATTCCTTAAAGGACAACTCAGACTCTAAAATCAGCTACCAAACCATTATCCAGGAACACGCCAGTTTCTTACAGCAGTGTCGTTCCCAAACCTGGCCGCAAAACCAAGCCATTTGGGTGCGCTTATATCCCTGTGATGCTCGTCCTGGAGCCCTTGAGGAAACCCTCGACCGTATTGTGAACCAAGGCTACAATCAGGTCTACGTTGAAGTATTTTACGATGGTCGCGTCCTGTTACCAAAGGCAGATAATCGTACTCCTTGGCCGTCAGTCATACAACAACCGGGGACTGAGAACGTAGATTTATTAGCCCAAGCGATTCAAAAAGGTCGTGAGCGCGGTTTAGAGGTGTATGCCTGGATGTTTACGATGAATTTTGGTTATACCTACGGTCATCGTGCCGAGCGCCAACAGATTCTTGCCCGCAATGGTCAAGGAGAAACGAGTTTGTCTGTAGTTAAGGATGGCTCTCAAGTATTTATAGACCCTTACAATCGACAAGCCCAGGTAGACTACTATGAGATGCTTAAGGGTGTATTAAAGCGACGCCCCGATGGGATTTTATTCGACTACATTCGCTATCCCCGTGGTTCAGGTTCTCAGTCTGTGGCCAGCAGTGTCAAGGATCTTTGGATTTACAGTGATGCAGCTAAACAAGCCCTCTATCAACGGGCTAGTAACAATCAAGGTAAGGAGCTAATTCGGCGCTATCTGAGTAAGGGTTCCATTAGCGCTAAGGATATAAAAGCTGTCAAAAAGCTCTACCCTGATGAAAAAACCCCCCTCTGGCAAGGTCGCACTCCTTCAGCAAGAGAAAGTACTCGAACTATACAATGGCAGTTGTGGCAACTCAGTGTTGCTCACGCTGCCCAAGGGATATTAGACTTTCTCAAATTAGGCGAACTGGCAGCAGAGCGAGCTGGGATACAAGCTGGTGCAGTGTTTTTCCCTGATGGCAACCAAGTTGTAGGTCGCATGGGTTATGATTCGAGACTACAGCCTTGGGAACATTTTCCCCGTTCCTTGGAATGGCATCCCATGTCTTATGGTGTTTGTGGTCACACCGGTTGTATTGCCAATTTAGTCAAACGGGTGTTTAAGTGGGCATCGTCGGAAACAGACGTAAAACCAGCATTAGCAGGTACTTGGGGAAGATCCATAAAAAATCGTCCTTCCCTAGAAAACCAGATGCAGGCATTGCGCCGAGTTACACCACAAATCAATTCAGTCAGTCATTTTGCTTTCTCTTGGCAAAATCCAGAATTTGACCGCGAGCGAAAGTTTTGCAAATTATAGCGGTTCTCAATTGGCTAAGGTACTTACGCCTTTGGGCTTCATGGCAGTAGGGAGTAAGGAGCTTAGGCGCGGGAAGGGGGCTGCTGAGAATCAGCCCCCTCGACCTCTGGTTAAGATTTACCTAATTGGGATAGTTCTGATTAGGCAGTTACTAACTCGGGTTCGGGTTCAGGACGCTTGCTGTTACGAATACCGCTAATTGCCTCTGCGTAATCTGGTGCCTTGAATACAGCCGAGCCAGCCACAATGGCATTCGCTCCAGCTTCTAGCACTTGCCAGGTATTGTTAACCTTAAGTCCACCATCCACTTCAATCCAAGGAGAAAGACCGCGCTCATCACACATCTGACGCAGTGTGCGGATTTTTGGCACAACTTCTTTGATAAAGCTTTGACCTCCAAAGCCAGGATTGACGCTCATAATCAGGATCAAGTCACAGACTTCTAGGACGTACTCAATTAAATCCAAGGATGAGGAGGGGTTAAGTACAACACCTGCTTGCTTACCCAATTCTCTAATCTGACACAGAGTGCGGTGCAGATGGGGTGAAGCGTTGTGTTCAGCATGAACGGATATAATATCAGCCCCTGCCTTAGCAAAGTCTGCGACATACTTTTCTGGTTCCACAATCATCAAGTGGACATCTAGTGGCTTTTGGGTAATCGGGCGAATGGCGCTAACAACTAGAGGACCAATGGTGATGTTAGGGACAAATCTACCATCCATTACATCAACATGAATCCAATCAGCGCCTGCGGCATCCACAGCCTTAATTTCTTCTCCCAGTCGGCTAAAATCAGCTGACAGGATAGAAGGGGCAATAACAACTTGGTTTTCGGATAGGGTGTTGCTCATGATTGGAGGTGTTCTCCTGGAAGCTTATTTTTTAGCATTTTAACAAAATCTTTAGATTTTCCCTAACGACTTGTTGTGGTGCTGACCTACTTAGTGACCACTGGGATCGTGACTAGTTGGCTATAAATCAGCCCATACCCACAGATGCTCACCCCTAGCAGGTCATTATGAAACTTTTGATAACATGGGCAACAGTTAGTCAGTCTGTGATCTTATGCAGCTGCCTTGCTAAAACGATAGAATATCCTGCTTTAATAGAATTTTGGAGGAAATATGACTTCAAATCCCCAAGCATCTGCATATACTCAGAGCAGCACCAATGAAACTACCCTTGAGGATCAAAAACAGCTGAAAGTAGACCTCAAAGTTGACAAACCTGGTGCTATAGCCAAACTCACTACTCCTGAGCCAGAACTCACCCAACCGTGGCAGGAATGGTTGCAAAGTCTTACAGACATTTTGTCACAATTGCCGGAATATATCGGTGGATTTGTTAGCAATTACCAAAAACCCCTGCTTACCGTTGGTCTTTTGCTCGCTGGGTTCATAACTGTTAAGATCACGTTGGCGGTGCTGGATGCAATTAACGATATTCCGCTGATGGCTCCGTTGTTTGAATTAGTTGGTATTGGCTATACCATCTGGTTTGTAGCTCGTTATCTACTCAAAGTTGAAACACGCCAAGAATTATCAGGGGAGATTCAATCCCTTAAAGGTCAGTTTATAGCTAAAAAGTGATATCTAGTTTGGTGGCATTAGCCCCAGGTGAGGAGTATAAAAAATAGGGCATGGACAATTGTATCAATTGCTTTTCATGCCCTATTAGTAAATTACTGTTTTAAATTTGTGTTGTTTGGCTTTAGCTCCTTGTCGCTATACTAATTAATAACTATCACTTACTTAATAACTATCACTTACTTATAAATTAAATTAGCGCGATTGATTGGATAATAAAATTAAAATCTCAACTTGCCGAAGCACTGCGCAGGGCTTGAGCTGCTAGATAGAGTTTGTTCCATTCACCCATCACCTGGTTAGTTCTCCAGTTAAGATCTTTAGCGATCGCTTCTAAGGTCTGACCAGCTTTGATCTTATCCAGCAACTGCTGTTGTTCAGGGGTCAGTTTTTGCTGATATTCTTGCCATTGCCTTGGGGTTAGTCCAAACCTGTGCTCAGTATAGGATGTTTCCAGCCAACTTGCTACTAAGTCTGGGTTGCCTTTTACCCCATTGATCGAAAAGACACGAGTGGCATGGTAGCTAATTTTTTCCCGTAGACGATATACTTTCTTGATCGGCCAATCTAGGCGACGAGCGATCGCCTCTTGAGATTGACCTTGCAAGTAAAGTCGCAGCCAAAGGGCCGCCTCAGACCCTAAGTTTTTCTCTAAGTAAGCCTCAAATTCTTTAGATACAGACATCCTTAGGCTTTGTTTGTCTTCCCAAGCCTGCTTATGTTGATAATTAGTGATGGCTTGGTTATCCAATAGACTCACTGGTGCATCGGCTTCCCCTTCCGGGTTGATTGACTCTGACACTAAACGTACCATGTCTCCTTCTGGCACATGGGTCATACCGCCACGTTGAGACCGACGCAGAAAGTTGACAAACCGATAGACAATTAAGGGCTGGTTGCGAATCGGGCGTAGACAATACTCTTCAAGAGTAGTTAATAATAAAGCATTGCGCAGCTGTTCTTCCTTGGTACATTTTCCAATCCAGGCAATTTGCTTTTGGATATAGCGATCGCTATTTAATAATTCCTGAATCACTTCTTGGAGAACATCCACCACAGCCCGTTGGCGATCGCGACTTAGGGAGACCCAAGTGCGGATTTTATTGCGTAAGGTAACTAGACTGGCTAGGCGGGTGGTCAAATTGCGATAGCAACGTTCTGGTGGCACCCCCAAGTAACGCTGTCGCAAAATTCTGTAACGATACTCCATTGCTTGGACAGAGATTGCCAGTTGGCTCTGAGTTAGAGTGTCAAACCCTTCTTTATCTTCTCCAATTAACCACTGTACAATACTGGAGCTGGTGGCTGGATTTTGGTGCGGAAAGTCACTCAACAAGCGCGACTGCCATTCTCTTTCGAGTTTGTCCGCCAACTTTGCCATGACATTGCACTCCTTGGATCCCTGTTTTAAAGTTTGCATGACAAACCTCCCTGTTTCTACTCACTTGAAGTGGGTAGTGACTGCTCTCTATTTGACCACTAATTCCTAGGTATTGGAAGTGATCAAACTCCCATAACTAAGCTTACGAAAGTCACACCAGTAGGGTGATAGATAGCACGCCTGTCTGGAGATCTAGATCGTGTTTAGATGTGTTCTAGATCACAAGCCCTCAAGCGATGCAGCGCGGTCTTGGGGAGGCAGCGCCTTCACGCGGGGGTTTCCCCCATGAGCGACTGCCGTGGTTTCCCCCACTCGCGCTTTGCATGGCTGACATAGACTTCTGGGACACCCAGCAAGTTTTACCTTCGTAAACTAGGGTAAGCACCACTATTTAGATATCACTGAGAATGATAGGAATTATGCTGATATCAGCCAATTCATATACCGTCACAGTATGTTCATAATTATTTATCAAGCTTTGAGTCTAAAGGTGTTTAACTGAGTCGTCTACCCTGATAATCTAACCCTGACCATTTAGCTGAGTACACCCGATATCCCGGTAGCTCTTTACTTTAGGGATTACTATTTAACATACCTTATTGAATCGCACGGAAACGCCTATACCTAAGAATGAATATATCAGAAAATGCCCATCCTATCAGCTAACAAGATGGCTGAAACAGGCACCTTTGGAATTTTACACAGGTTCGAATTACCGCTGTCCCTATGAATTCTATCATCCAAGCTAGTCAACTGCTAATAGGTAAATCAGTAGTGCCCTATATACAGTATATCGACCCAGACCTAAAGGTCGGTAATTTTGATACCCCCATTCGCCCTTGCCGGTTACCTATTGGCTAAAACCTTAATTTTTCCTTTGAGCTAGGTAAGTCCTGACTTTTTTAAGAAGGGAAACCTGATATCTTGATAAAGATACTTGTTTTGATCACTATACTTGTTGAGTTAATCATGTCTGACCCATTGTCTCCTGAGGTAAGCGATCGCATTTGTAAGCACATGAACGATGATCATGCTGATGCTGTGGCACTGTATGCTCAGACTTTCGGTAATTCGCCTGATACAGAAGAAGCAGAAATGGTTTCCATTGATCCTCAAGGCATGAATATAATCACAAAAGTCAAGGGGGAGCCTTCCCCTGTGCGCATTACGTTTGATCATGTACTCAAAGATTCTGAAGATGCTCACTACACCTTAATTGACATGATCAAACAAGCAAGGCAGTCAGTAAGCAACCTGAAGGGGTGACAAGCACGCCTTGAAGCGCCTTGTTGTCACCCCCTCAGGTCAATGACTTTCACTCTCTCAAAAGGTTGAAGATTCAAGCTTACCCTTTAGGCAGGGTGAGTTTGAGCATGCCGTTATGATATTCAGCTTCAACCTGATTTCTGTTAATCTTGGCTGGTATTGGAATAACTCGTTTGAATTTCCCATAGCGTAGTTCCGAGCGTACCATACCTATTGCTTGAGTCCTAGCTGCTGACTGGCGCTCCCCACTGATGCAAACAGAGTCTTCCGTAAGTTCAACATCAAGGTCTTTAGCTTCCATGCCTGGAATTTCTAGTCTCAGGTAAACGGCTTTAGGAGTTTCCTCAATCTCTGCATAGGGCATAAACGTCATCCCTGGAAATCCTCCCTCGTCGCTATTCATGAAATGGGTGAGTCGGCGGTTGAGTTCCCGATGCACACTTTCTAGATCTGGCAGATGTTCCGAACGAGTAATAGCCATTATGGTTATCTCCAACTATCCAGTTTTTTTACCTTCACCTCTAATTTCCGCCCAGTTTATTGTTGCCCAACTAGCCACACTCTAGATAGAAGAAAGTCCCAGACTGGCAGGAATTGATTCACAGAAAATCTTAGGATGTTTGGAAGCCCCGTCTATGCACAAGCGAGGTGCTTACTTTAGTATCTGATTTTACTGTTTGGGCTGCGGTGAGCAGATGTTACTCTTTTGAGATCTACTTTTTTGAGATCTATTTTTTGAGATCTATTTTTTGAGATCTAATTATGAGTATTTATTTCTAATAATCCTATTATAACTAAATCTTATAAAAACTGCTGGACGGTTTGACAAACTTGTTTAATATTTTTAATACTAATTTAATATTTTTAATACTTAGAGCCTTGATTAAAAACTCTATCATCGTCTAACTAGCTATTGATGCATCAAGACACGCCATAAGGAACTTGGGATCAGGGCACTTAGCATGGGTTGGGAATACGCCATAAGGAACTTGGGATCAGGGCACTTAGCATGGGTTGGGAATACGCCCTAGGGAATACGCTATAGGGAATACGCCAAAAATACTGTGTATCTCATTAATATGAGAAGCGCTCAATGAAATACTCACAAATTTCCACAAATGCCTAAAATTCCAGATCCTGTCACTTGTCTCTGGCAAAGAAAACTCGAGTAATGTGATGCTCCAAAAGAGCCGCTGCGCGATTGGCCGTAGGCCACGCTAAAAGCGATTGAGCTGCTTGTCACGCGGGGCGCGTTTGACAAGCAGGTCACGCTACGCGAACGCAACTACAGTTGAGATTTCCGACTTCTCCAACCAGCGAGGAATCTTCCCAAACTCATTTCACCAAAGCTTTTGAAACCCTTTAGGCTTAGAATCCAGAAAATCCAGAAAATCCTAAGACTCATTGGCCAAAGGCCACGCTACGCGATCGGAATCATCCAAGAAAATCGTCCAGGGTAAGCTCATCTAATTTGGTATAAATTGTAACTGAAAAAAAAACAGTCAACCGATTTTCAGTAAAGTTCGGAAAAATTCAGGTCAAAACCAGTACATTAGTCCTATTGATTCCGATATTTTGGCTTGCTTTAAGCAAGACAAACAGAAGTCGTTGCGTTCTCGTAGGGTCGGCAAAGCCGCATCGCAATTAATAGCTGATTCGCAACGTAAATCTTAAGAAGTCTGAAAACCTTGGTATGATTGTCTTTTGCTTATTAAATAGTTCAGTTTTGCTATTGTAGCGCAAGCCTTATCCTACAAGGTTTAGTGCGAATTTACGAATCAGCTAGTCTTTATCGGTTATCATTGTAGATGCCGATGAACTTCGCCAAAAGTTAAATAACTGCTTGGCTACTTCTGTTACTGTTTAACTTCATCTAACTCAAATTCATGACCTTAGGTAAGTCCGAACCCAATCAGATTAATAAAATTAATCGCAAATTACCAAAACTAAATACCACCCAAGAACCTCTCGTTTCTGAAGAAGAGATGCGGCAAGCGGTACGGACTTTACTGTTAGGATTGGGAGAAGACCCAGACCGCGAAGGCTTGAAAGATACTCCTAAAAGAGTGGTCAAAGCCTTAAAATTTCTGACTTCTGGCTATCATCAATCTTTAGACGAACTCCTCAACGGGGCAGTATTTCACGAAAATACCAATGAAATGGTCTTAGTTCGGGACATTGACCTATTTAGCTCCTGCGAACACCATATCTTACCTATTCTCGGTCACGCTCACGTCGCTTATATTCCTGACGGTAAGGTAATCGGACTGTCGAAAATTGCTCGTATTTGTGAAATGTACGGACGACGTTTGCAAGTACAGGAAAGATTAACTGGCCAAATTGCCGATGCCCTTCAAGGATTATTAAAACCAAAAGGGGTGGCGGTAGTAGTGGAAGCAAGCCATATGTGTATGGTAATGCGAGGAGTCCAAAAACCTGGTTCTTGGACTGCCACTAGTGCGGTTAGAGGTGTATTTGCAAATGATCCAAAAACCCGTCAGGAGTTTATGAGTTTAATTCACCACAACCCTTCAATGCATTAATTAATTTGCGTGGCAGCGTGAGAGATGGGTATAAAGCTCATCTCTTTTTTTGATATGATACAATGATTATCGTCATCAAAAAAAACTGCTTATGATTATTGCTGTCGCCAGTCCGACCGGTGGCGGTAAAACCCACTGGATTGGTCAACAAATAGCCCAAACCAATAAACCTGTAGGTTATTTCAGTCCTAAAACCGATTCCGTACCCATTGATGCAATATATCTCCAAAGTGAATACCCTCAACTAAAACTTTATCAGACAGGGGAAGAAGCGGAATTACACAAAACCATTACTTATCTAGAGATTCCCTGGTATTTGGATTTAGCCGGAATTGAACCTTTACTGCAAACTTTTAACGCCCATCGAGTAGCCATAATCCCCGGCGATACAGATAGTACAGAGTTAAATTCTTGGGCGGATGAAGTTATTCCAGGAAATAACATCACTAAGCCAACCACAGCTTTGCAGATTCATCGGGGGGTTTTGACGGGGGAAATTTTAGATTTTGATAGTTTAGCTACTTTTTGGCTGGAACTTACTCAAGGTGCTTACGGTGAGGTAGCTCGGGTAAAAGGACTTTTCGACCTAGTGGATGGACAAATTTATTATGGTGACTTCATACTAGGGGAATCCGAATTAGCATTTGAACCTTTAAAATTACCCCGTTGGTTAAATGGTAAACCAGATCGTTTTAGTGGTTTTGAAATAGTAGGTAGTAATTTAGATAAAGCTGAAATTGTTCAAACTGTCCAAGATTGCTGTCTTCCCGAATCGGCAATTAATTATTACCAACAACAAGTAAAAGAGTCTTTAGAAAGTGAACCAGAAGAAAGTGAACCAGAGGTAGAAGTGGTATGAAAATAGCAGTGATATCTTGTATCCATGGTAATTATGCAGCGTTAGATGCAGTTTTACTGGATATTGACCAACAAAAAGCAGAAAAGATTTATTGTCTGGGGGATTTAGTGGGTTATAGTCCCTATCCTAATGCCGTGGTGGAACAAATTCGTTCTTTAGATATTCCCACTGTACAGGGTTGTTGGGATGAAGATATTGTAGAAGGACTAAATGCTTGTGAATGTAGTTATCCTTCCCTGTTGGCGGAAAAAAGAGGTAAAATCGCCCACGAATGGACAAATAAGCACGTCAATCCCGAAGTTAGGGAATATTTAGCCCAACTACCCCATACCTACAAAGAAGATAATCTCTGTTTCGTACATGGTAGTCCTAATAGCAACCACGAATATTTGTTACCCGAAATGGATGCTTTCACTGCTTTAGAAAGAGTTCTTTCCAGCGATGCAGATATATTATTTTGCGGACATACCCACTTTCCCTATGTCCGCACCCTAGATTCTGGACAATTACAGGTTAAAGTTCGTCAACCCAATATAAACGAACAAGCAACCATAAGTTTTAATACTCCCCTCAAGCGAATTATCAATGTCGGTTCGGTAGGCGAACCCCGTCATGGTCGTCCCAATGCTACCTATGTTATCTATGACACGGAAACACAAGCAGTAGACTTGCGGGAAGTGGAGTATGACTATCAAACAACCTGCGCTGCCATCTTAGATGCTGGTTTACCACCGATTTTCGCTTGGCGTTTGGCTAGAGGTTTGGAATTTGCCGAAAAAGCCGACGATCCGACTCATGTGTGTGAGAGGTAAATTAAATTACTTAAATATTTAAATTGAAAATCAATGTGGGCAATTTTAACCGGAATTGAAGGAAATATCGCAGCTTACGAAGCAGTGTTGGCAGATATCAAACGCCAGCGCGTTAAGGTGGAAGCATTGTATATTCTGGGGGATATCGTAGCAGCTAACCAAGATAGCGAACAAGTAATTAAACGAATTCAGAATCCTTTACCTGGAGAATTAGAACCCCAAGTATGCGTCGGCTGGTGGGAAGAACAATGCTTTACTTTACACGGTTTGGGTTCGACACCAGAACCGACAGAATTAATCGAGCGTTTTGGTAAAGAAACTGCTAAACTTCTTTGGGATTCGGTATCTCGTGAAACCTTACAGTGGTTACGCAATTGTCATTTTGGCTTCTTTGAATTAGATTGTTTGTTAATTCACGGTAGCAGTGTTAGTGTCAGCGATGAGTTAACCCCCGAAACCGCACCCTGGCAAATGCTAGACCGCTTGCAAAGAGTCCAGGCAAATCATCTCTTTTGTGGTCGTTCGGGTCAAGTATTTGAATATCAACTACAAGGAGGTTCGGTAAATAGTTCGGTGATGACTTTAGATCGCCAGCAACCCGTGCAAACTATTACTGCTCCCAAAAGAAGAGTTGTTGGTGTAGGAAATGTAGGCAAAGAACCAGGAAAGGCTACTTATACCCTTTATAGTCCAAATACCGATTTTCTAGAGTTTAAAACAGTTTTTTATGGCAATAAAAAGGGTTATGGTAATTAGTTTCAGGTTGCTAAAGGTATGGCTAAATGCATGCAACAGGTAGTCAGAGACAACTTTCTGGTAAATGGGTCATCTCATGGCGTTGCTGATTTAGGCGGCTGTAATAAAATCAGATAATCGCGCATTTATTCCTTAATTCAGCAACGCCCTAATGATGACCAGTCGCGAACAATCTAACGATATCAGCCCCAAGTTACCGTCCCTAGTATAAGGTCTAATGAATCTGCCTGGTTTTAAGGGTTAAATAAGTTAAACACCCCAGTTTTGCCTAAGTCCTAAAAAATTTTTTGCCAAGGACTTGACACATTTGTAATATTTATGTAGTATAAAAGTAAGGTCAAAGAGAAAACATCGCGCTACAAGGAGGGATGCCCAATGATTCATGTTCGGTTTGAAGGTCGTTCCTACGACATTGCTGAAGGTCAGCTGGGTATAGCCAAAAGTATGAACGATATCGTTGTTAAACAGCAACTCGCGAAGTACTTTGATGTAGCCCCAGAGCGCTTTACCTCTTATGTCATTGACCGCACTACCAACCGCAATCTGATTATCAGACCTGAAGCGGTTTATGGTTAAGGTTTATGCTTAAAAGGTGTTAAAAGGTTAAACCTTTTATCCTGTGCCCTAATCTCAAGAAGCCTACACACAGATAACGATCCTAGCGATGCAGCGCGGTCTTGGGGGTTTCCCCCATGAGCGACTGCATCAAGACAAGGTAGCGAACTCGGGTAACTGAGGAGCGCGAGCACTAAGCCATTGTCTTACAGAGATTTGGCGTGCGTGTCCACTGCTAAGCCATGCTTGGTAGCGATGCAGCGCGGTCTTGGGGGTTCCCCCCATGAGCGACTGCATCAAGACAAGGACGGTCGTAAGTTGCTAAAAAGCTTTTGTTAACTTGCACAGGAGCAATTGTTCCAAATTTCCCCCCGCGCCCTAACTGCTGAAGCTTACATACTACCGATCTACTAATCGGAAGGTTATAGGTTCGAATCCTATCAGCGGCGCTATTTGCCGCTGTAGCTCAAATGGATAGAGCATCATTTTATTAAAAGCTTTACTGACTTGCGCGGGCACCCCAATTCTAGTGCAATTAGAGTGGTTTTACTGGCATAACCAAAGCATTTAAAAAATTCACTGAGTCACTTTCGCGCCCTGACCCGGAAAGCTTTAGTACATACTCGCCAAATGGTAAGGCACTTGATTCTGTTCAAGTATATACGGGTTCAAATCCCGTGTGTGAAACAACGGCTTTCTGAACTTGCGCGAAGCGATGCAGCGCCTTCATGCGGGGGTTTCCCCCATGAGCGACTGCATCAAGACAAGGTAATTCAAAACACTGCTAATAAATCGTGGCTTAGTTGATGTATTTTAGGTAAAATTTTATTAATTATTCAACCTTCAACCTTTAACTAAATAACCCAATAACCAAACAACCAAACAACCAAATAACTTATAGATTTATCAAGAAATTACATAGGACCATAGGAGGTGAATCCTATGAAAACTGAAGAGCGTGACCTGCGTTTAGAATTACTAAACAGTTTATTAACTACACCCCATCGTAAGCTGGAGCAAGTGACAGAATTGCACCAACTGATGGTAGAACTTGACCCAATTTTTTACGGTCACTTAGCTGTTTGGTACGAAAATCACGGGGATGTCCGCGACCACAAAGAAGTGTTTCTAGGTCATTTGTTGACTAGCAATTTGACCGAACACCGAGATGCTGGCTTTGTGATGCTGCAAAAATTCCCACCCTACCAGGTGGCACGAGTAGTGGATTTTATGAAGCAGCAGCGCAATAAGGTGCCTCGTTCAGCTCGGACAGCAGTGCGGCGCTACCTTAAAACACGGGAAAAGACTCCAGCCTTGTTTGACCGAGCAGCATTGCGGGGTCGAAAGGCGATGAAGCATCTCTATGCTAGTTTACATATTAAGCCTAGCCCTAGAGCAGATGCAGTCTTATTTAAGGATCATCCTCCAGAAGGTTCTTTAGCTTGGATACTCAAGCAGTTAGCGAAAACTGAAACTGCTGCTGAACAGGCGCAATTGATTGTTGAACATAAGATTCCCTACACCATTGCCATTGGTGCTGTGCGCTCTGTCACTCCTACGGTTTTGGTGGCGCTAATTAATTCCATGACACCCCAAGAGGTAATTAATAATCTTAAATCCCTCCAAGGGCGGGGTGCGATGGAACACCCACAGGTCAAGGAGTTGATTGAGGCAAAGCTAGAACAGGCACAGAAAAGCGATCGCGTTTCTGCGTTCAAGGCACAAGTTGCTGCTGAGGCTGCTCAGTTAGATACTCAAACTCTTGCTAAGTTAGAGCAAGTTACCAATGAGCAAGTAAAGCGCAAAGGTACCATTACCAAGCCCACTGCTCTACTAGTGGACAAGTCCGGTTCAATGAACTGTGCCATTGAAGTTGGTAAGCGGCTGGCAGCCCTAATCTCTGGTATTACTGAAGCTGAGCTGTTTGTCTATGCCTTCGATAATATGCCTTACCCAGTTAAGGCTCAAGGAAAAGAGTTGAGTGACTGGGAACATGCCTTCCGGCACATCAAGGCAGGGGGTGGGACTAGCATTGGTTGTGGTTTAGAAGTAATGCGCTCTCGGAAGCAGGCAGTTGACCAGATTATCTTGGTTACCGATGAAGGTGAAAACACAAGACCTTACTTTGCTGACGCTTACAAGACCTACTCTCGTGAATTGGGATTGATGCCCAATGTGATTATTGTGCGAGTTGGTTACTCCTACGACTGGGTAGAAACTAAACTAAAGCAGGAAGAGGTGCCAGTAGAAACCTTTACCTTTGCTGGAGATTACTATTCTCTACCAAACCTGGTTCCACTGATGAGTCGTCCGTCACGGCTAGACTTATTGATGGAGATTTTGGATACACCGCTACCGGTGCGAAATGATAAATAGTCGTGACCTTGGGTGCATCTCATCTTTGAAAATCTTGCGTAGGGTGCGTTAGGGGGGATCCTCATTTTCCGCCTCGAGCGCCAGGGTTAGGTTGCTGCCCGTAACGCACCACCGGGTCAAACAGCTTTTAGAAGATGCACCCCTGACCTTGGCTTCAAGCGATGCAGCGAGGTAGCGCGGTCTTGGGGGTCCCCCCCATGAGCGACTACCGGTGCGGTCTTGGGGGGGACCCCCATGAGCGACTGCATCAAGACAATGAGCAGGAAAGGATTACTATGACCCTAGTAAAAACCCCCTATTTAAAGCAAGTTAGTGGTTGGCCAAAAACTGGTCGTCATATCCTAGCTCAGTTTGATGATACATCGATAGTGGTCTACCAAGCTTTCTGTCCTGCTATTGGTCATTTTGCTAGCAACCATGGCTATTTTGGAGGAGAGTTCAGGCTAAACCGCATGAGCTGGATTAAGCCCAACTTCCTATGGATGATGCATCGTTCAGGCTGGGGCACGAAAGCTGGACAAGAGGTAATCTTAGCTGTTTCGATTCAGCGTACTGCTTTCGAGAAAATCCTAGCAGCAGCAGTTGATTCCCAGTTTGTACCAGATTTATACTCTAGTGAAAGTGCCTGGAAACAAGCTCTTAAGCAATCATCTGTCCGGTTACAATGGGATCCAGATCACGATCCATCAGGTAAGAAACTTGAACGACGTGCGATTCAGTTAGGACTACGCAACGAAGTACTTGCCAAGTACGCTCGTGATTGGATTATCAATATTGAAGACATCTCTGAATTCGTGCAGGAGCAATATCGCAATGTAAGGTCTAACAATTGGACTGACTTGATAACTCCTGATGAAGCAGTATATCCAGTCACCCAGTCTAATCTTGCGATCAAACTTGGCTTATCAGCGATTGAGTTGGAATAAATTTTCCTAAATAAATTTTAAGAACTTGTGTGCCCTAACCGCCAGAGCTTACATACATTAGTACGAGAGGAAAATTACCGTTACTTAACGTAACGGGCGTGAAGCGAGGAAGGCGCAAAGAACCCGGAATGTGGGCTTAGAAGTAGCCATCATTTAAAGAGTGTGTAGTAACTCACCGGCGGAGTTCCTTTTAAGTGACGAACGCTTTGGCTCTGGCGACTTGCACATTATTTTTACAATCGAGCAGGATCATGGCAAATATCCTTGACCTTATCAATCAAATTGCTGCAAAGGAAGCGCAACTGAGTGACAATCAATTCCTCGCTCCCTGTGTACGTGGGGGACGGGTAAGAACTCGTGTTGCTGGAATGATTTATACCTTCTCTCCTAAACCTCGTAAGTTTGAAGGATGGGGTATTTTTCAGCCAGTCAGCAACAAAGTAGCAACTGTGGTGGAAGAGCCCGATTTGTTTCAACTTGAGGACTATTGGCAACTGCTCCAACCGTTGCGTTTACGACTAGCTTATCAATTGTCGGGAAAAACTTGGCTAGGGTATCCAGTCAATGAATCCGATGCTCGTCAGCGTTTTGGCACGGTTAAACCTATCCCTGTGCATCTGGTGGAGGGGGGGGTAGCTTTTGAACAAGTGGTGACTCGTGGGGATGGTAAGGCTTGGTGGTTTCAGCAGCTTGACCGTAAGGGAGATCCGTTACTAGCAGAACAACTTAGAGAGCAGTTAAAGCAAATAACACCACCTGAAGAACTGGATGTAAAAGGGCTGACACCAGAAATGAGAATAGTTTATGACTTGGTAACACAACAGACTAAAGATTTTAAAGGTCAAGCTCTGCATCAACGGGATCACAGAAGGCTCGAACAAGCTTTGGAAATGGGTGGGGGAGCACTCCAACAGTTCCATGACTGGGGAGAATTCTGGCACGTGCAGTGGAGCACTGCTAACGGTGAACACCACACATCAGCGATATCTAAACAGGATCTAACTGTAATCAGTTCCGGGATTTGTCTAAGTGGACGCGATCGCGATTTTGATTTACAGTCCCTGGTTGGGGTGATTGAGGCACGAGATAATTGGGATTAGGATGATGTCAATTTTTTTCCACGAACAACTCTACCGTACCTCCCAAGTCATGGCGCAGTTACGTGACTACCCCGTGACGGTGTGTGGTGCTGGAGCACTGGGAGCCAATATTACCGAAAATTTGGCTCGTTCAGGCTTTGGAAAGCTTAAGGTGATTGATTGCGATCGCATTGAAGAACGCAATCTTTCTACCCAACCCTACTACCGCTCTGATATTGGTGCCCATAAAGCCAAAATCCTCGCCCATTCCCTCTACCAAGCGGTTGGGGTAAAATTGGAGGCTAAGGTCAAGGAATTAACTAAAGCTAATACCAAACAATTACTGAATAATTCTACTTTAGTCATTGACACCTTTGATAACAGTGTCGCTCGTCAAGCCGTAAAAGATTACTGTGAGAGTTCCCAAACCCCTTGTCTTCATGTGGGGTTAGCAGAAGACTACAGTGAGATAATTTGGAATGAAAATTATCGAGTCCCTTCCCCAGTTAATGATGATATTTGTGATTATCCATTAGCTCGGAATTTAGTGCTAATGACTACAGCAGTTGCTACTGAAGTCATCATTGAATTTATTAGCACAACCAAAAAACTGGATTTTACCTTCACCTTGAGAGATTTAACTATCAAGGCCATATAGCGTTTGTATTTGATTTGTGAACATAATCGTGCTTAGGAAAGGCAAGAGGCAAAAGGCAAGAGGCAAGAGTTAATCAGGGGTTGCATAAATGCGGGATGATTTTAATAGTTTGGTGGAACTGGCATCTTGGTGGAACTGGCATCTTGGTGGAACTGGCATCTTGGTGGAACTGGCATCTTGCCAGTTTCAATATATTTTGGGGTGGGCATCCTGCCCGCCCCACTCATATTCATCCGAAGACTCAGCAATGCCGAGGGTTTTAGCGCTGCATTGCTTTTGCCTTTTGCCTTTTGCCTTTTGCCTTTTGCCTTTTGCCTCTTGCCTTAAAGCGATGCAGCGCGGTCTTGGGGAGGCAGCGCGGTCTTGGGGGTCCCCCCCATGAGCGACTGCCGTGGTTTCCCCCATGAGCGACTGCATCAAGACAAGGATAACTAATATCCCTAAAAAGTTGCTGATAATTGCTATATCTCTATTAATTCTTTATCCATCAACTTAGGATTAGTATCAACTA
>WTKN01000160.1 GCA_011524395.1 Moorena sp. SS36440bin_2 | reverse complement strand
CAATTCTATCTTATTATGTCAAAAATAGGTAATTAATTTTGTGCACCTGCTTACGCCTAAGTCTGTTAAAATGTAACTAATTATCAGCTGAATTAATCAGGGAAAAAAAATCATGAATATCCTGATTTCTGCTTATGGCTGTTCCCCAGTAAGAGGGTCTGAATATGGTATAGGTTGGAATGTCGTAAAACAAATAGCTAAAGACCATAGCCATAAGTGTTGGGTGCTCACTAACATCACTGATCAGTCTCAGATTGAACAGGAATTGGCTCAATCACCTTTAGACAATGTCACCTTTATCTTTGTAACAATGTCTGAAGGGTCTCGTAATTCAGGATTGTCCCATTATTTGTACTATATCGCCTGGCAGATTAGAGCATTTTTTGTGGCCAAAAAACTCCAGGACGAAATTGGGTTTGATTTGGTTCATCATGTTACCTATCAAAATTCCTGGTTGCCAACATGGATAGGCTGGCTAGGTGTGCCCTTGATTTGGAATGGTGGCGCTAAAGATAAAATTCCGTCGGTACTCTTGAAGACATTATCCCTACAATCGGCCATGATGGAACGGATTAGGATGGTGTCGATGAATGTCCTAGGTGGCTTTACCCAGTGGTCTGTTGCTTCTCGCGCCCAATTAATTCTATCTCGGGAAGCGAGCCAATGGTCAGACAATTTACCAGTTAAGGCTTTTCCTCCCTTTGGTCTTAATCAAAAAGATATTGAAAGATTAGGTCAACTCCCCCAGCGCCAGGAAGAACCCTTTCGAGTGGTAAGTATTGGCAGATTTTTGGGTTGGAAAGGGTTTGCATTGGGCATCCGTGCCTTTGCCCAGTTCCATCGTGAACGACCTACTAGTGAATACTGGCTGATTGGTGATGGTCCTGAAAAGGAGGGACTACAGAAATTGGCCAAGGACCTTGGATGCGGTGATGCTGTACGTTTTTGGGGGAAGCTTTCTCGTGATCAGGTGCTACAACGGATGGCAGAGGTGGACGTGTTAATGCATCCGAGCTTCCATGATCATTGGCCGACGGTGGTGTTGGAAGCAATGGCGTCTGGTAGACCTGTAGTTTGTCTCGATATTGGTGGACCGTCGTTGATGGTTCAAGAAGACTGGGGAATTAAAGTACCTGTCGATAACCTATCCCAAGTGATCAATGATTTAGATCAAGCACTGTTGCAGTTAGCAACTAATGGGGAAAAACGCATATCTATGGGACTAAAAGGACGAGTGATAGTGAAAGAGAATTGGTCATGGGAGATAATCGGTGAACAAATGCTGAGTTTATATCAGGAAGTTATCAATTCCTAAGCTTAAGCGCTACTTGAGGTGCGTGCGCTTAGCGCTTAAGCTATCAGTTATCAGCTCTCAGCTCTCAGCTCTCAGCTCTCAGCTCTCAGCTATTGCCCAAAAGCTTACGGCTGACAGCTGAACGCGCACGCGTTAGCTAAAAGCTGACGGCTGAACGCGCACGCGTGCGCGTAGCGCATATGCTTAGGTTTAAATGAACAATTAACTAATAATTACCTGATCTATAGAAGCCCTAATTTTTTCAGCTAGTAGCTCCACATGGGGGTCTTTGAGAAAACTCCCTGGTTGGTCATCTAAGTGCTTACCAGAGATTTCCTGGATTTCCAAGTTTCCAGTAACTAACTCTATCCAGCCTTTTTGGAGTTCTGGAGACTGGGCAATCCGCTCACTGGTCAAGAACATTGTTACTGGGTTTGGATAGTAGCGTTTGGCTACATAATTTTTTGAAGCGAAGGTGTTAGCTTCTTGGACTGTGATGATTTGGAGAGATTGCGGTAAGGAAATCCCAAGGAACTGATATAATTTAGAAACAACCTTTAGGAATTGCTGCTTGAGTACGTCTTGAAAACCTCTGTGAATCAATCGCTGAAACAGTCCCTTTAATCGGTCACTATAGCTACGCTGATAGGGACGTTGGTTTTCATTTGTGGAGAAGTTAACAGGGCTAGGTTCAAGGAGAGCTAGCAGAGCCACTGTTTCACCGTCTAAGCGGAGTAGCTGAGAAATTTCCAGAGCAATCTTACTTCCAAAGCAGTATCCTGACAGAAAATAGGGACCCTTGGGCTGAATACTACGTATTTCCTGGAGATAGCAGCGAGCCATATCTTCAACTGTGGTCAGGGGAGTCTGTTTGCCATCGAGACCCAATGATTGTAGTCCATAAAACGGTTGCTCCGAACCTAAATAACGTGCCAAATCCCGAAAGCTGAGAATGTTACCACCGGCTCCATGAATACAAAATAGAGGGGGTTTGGAACCATTGGGCTGAATTGGTACTACTGACGACCAAGGTGCTGCTCCTTGGTCTTGGCGCAGCTGGTTTGCTAATTGGGCTACAGTGGGAGCTGTCAGCAGAGAAGCTAAAGGCAGTTTTTTATGGAAAACCTTCTCAATCTCAGCAAACAGGCGCACCGCTAGGAGAGAGTCTCCTCCTAGGTCATAGAAGTTATCTGTAACACTGATAGATTTGATTCCTAAGACGTTTTGCCAAATCTTAGTCAGTTGACCTTCTAAGTCATTTCGGGGAGCAACAAAGGTGTTGGATGACTCTGGCTGAGGTTGGTCAGGGGCTACCAGAGTACTGTTGTGTTTTTCGCCATCGTCTTCTTGGCTCTTGTGCCTTGGGATGTCTTGCTGGTCAGGTGTCTGACCATGGCATCGCTCCCAATCTACTGGTACCCCTGCTGCCCTGAGCTGTTCTACGGTAGTGAGCAAGAAGCTTAGATCCGATTGCTGCTGTCGTGGATGACGTACCGATGTTAGCACCAGCTGCTCAACTGCTTTCTGAGAGTGTCGTTTAGTTAATGTGCTCAAGGTTCGCCCAGGCCCTACTTCTAGCAGGATGGTCTCTGGTGGTTTCAACAACTGTTGCACACCTTGAGAAAATCTCACAGTTTGCCGCAGATGCTGAGCCCAATAGCTGGGATTGACTGCTTGATCCGCTGTAATCCAAGTGCCAGTAACATTAGATAGGTAGGGAATTTGTGGGGGATTGAGACTAACCTGTTTTACCTGGTCGGTGAAGGAGTCCAAGATCGGTTCCATCATCTTGGAATGAAAGGCATGGGAGGTATGTAGCCTGCGGTACTCTAGCCCTTGTTGATCTAATTGGTTTTGTAATAATGCGATCGCATCAGTAGGACCAGAAATCACGGATTGGGATGGCCCGTTAATCACTGCTAAGGATAGTTCCTGACCTAGCAGGGGTTCCACGTCTTTTTCTGGTAAAGGAACAGCAAGCATTGAACCACCAGGAAGTTGTTGCATCATCTTCCCTCTAAGGGCAACCAGAGATAATGCATCCTCTAAGGAGAATACCCCAGCTACACAGGCTGCCACATATTCACCGATACTGTGACCGATCATGGCTTGGGGACGGACTCCCCACGACATCCATAACTGAGCTAGGGCGTACTCTATCACAAACAGGGCTGGCTGGGTAATACTAGTCTGTTTCAGTTGCTCTGTGGCCTGATTAGTCTGTTCCTGGTTTGGGTAGAGTACATGGCGCAGGTCAATGCCCAGATGGGGTTTCAGCAGTTCTGAGCATCGATCAATCAAATCACGAAATGTTGATATTTCATGGGTTAGTTCCAGCCCCATATTGACATATTGTGCTCCCTGTCCTGGAAACATAAATGCCACCGGCTGAAGCTTGGACTGTTGGCCATTTATGAATAGTTGCTTGGGTAATTTTTTCGGTAGTTGTTTGGGTTGGCTAGTACTCGGTTCTAACACATCCTTGATTTCCCAGTTGCTGATTGGATTACTTCCTTTGCCGTTACTTGCTTAGCTGTTACTTGCAAAAGCTATGATTGCTCAGATGTAACACCAAACTTCAACTAAATATAGCAAACCTTACTTATTCAAGTAATACAGTATAGCTTTTTTTTGGGATTTCTTCAAGACTTAGCCTGAAAACAGCGATGCAGCAAGGGAACAGGGGGTTTCCCCCATGAGCGACTGCATCAAGACAGGGTAAAACGATTTACTGTAAGCCTACTCAGCGCGCTGTTTGAGATTTTTTTTGAAATTTTTTTGATCAATCAGGACTTACCCATTGCCCCGTTTGCTCCACCAAACTTAGTATATTTTTTGATTACTACCCACCATATTTTGTGGCTTAGCGACCCAAAACTAACTAAAATTCGTAACTCCTATAAATTCTGGAACTTTTCTTATCAAATCTACGTCCCTAGATAGTTTATTCCCTTAAAATACCTAATTGTTTACCCTACCTGACGATAGATGAGTTCACAAGTTTTTCACAAAGTCTCATTAAACTCTTTATAAAGTCTGTTCACAAATCAGATGTTGCTTAAAATAAACTTAAGTGCTGGAGGTTTGTCCATGAACTCGCTCAGTTCCAGGTCGATCACCCTTGAGTTGATTGAATGGAAGATACTACAATATGTAGCAGTTTATTGACAATTGATTGAGCGCTGTTGACAACATTAACTTTTTTTAAAATCTTGACTTTTGACAGGTATTTTAAGATACTGTGTGAAATGTTGATAAAATAGCAAAGCCATCGTTAAACCGTTTGGAAAACTAATGGTGATTATTGCATCTATGGTCAAGTTATTCGTACTCAAAAATCCTGGAGTTCTAACGGATTATGGCACTTTTGACAAGTTGGCACAACCGCTTCAACGACGGCCTAAACTTCAGAGACTATTTATCACACAAATCCTAAATGTTTAGGGGACACAGCATGAAGCGTGTCACATCCCCTCTGCTTGGTGGTAGTCTGTTCCAGAGAAAAACTATCAAATCAAGTATGACATTTCTTGATGCAAAGCGCGAGTGGCGCATGGTTCTGTGTGCGATCGCGGTGTTCCGCACCTGTCTTGATGCAGTCGCTCATGGCGCATGGGTCTGTGTGCGATCGCGGTGTTCCGCACCGCTGTTTGCCCCGTGGAAACCCCAGGGCTGTAACATTGCTCATGAATAAATTGTAAATTCAATCGGTTGAAAGGCAGGTGGGGTGATGGAGAGAAGGTTTTTTTAAGGTTAACAATACCTTGAGATGACTAAAAATTCCCCCTATCTCCTGATCTCCTGATCTCCTGATCTCCCCACCAATCGCATTTGAGTCCGACGCAAGAAACAGCCCTGCGTGGAAACCCCCTGTTCCCTTGCTGCATCGCTGTTTGCCCCGTGGAAACCCCCTGTTCCCTTGCTGCATCGCTCTCAGTGATGGCAGGTGATAGTCTATTGTCAAACTGCGTCAAACTAACAGAGTTTTGACAAATCATGGCCTAGCCTTATCCTAGAAATCTACTTGATTGATAAAGCAGCTTAAGGTAGGCAAAAAAAATTATCGGGTTGATCTACCTCTGTTGATGCAAAGCGCGAGTGGGGAGGGACTGTGTGCGATCGCGGTGTTCCGCACCGCTGTTTGCCCCGTGGAAACCCCCTGTTCCCTTGCTGCATCGCTTTGATAGCCGTTTGTTATCGGCTGTTGGGTGCATTTTTGTGATTCAACTCAGTTAGTCTAAGTAACTGCTGGATTGGGAAGGCAAATTTTTGCCTTTGTATACTGTTAGACTCGGGCATCTAAAATGTTGAAACTATCAATTCTTGGTATCCGTGGCATTCCCGCCCAATATGGTGGATTTGAAACTTTCGCGGAACGGCTGTCAAAATATCTTGTATCTCAGGGATGGGAAGTCACAGTCTATTGTCAGGAAGAGCACAAAAATCAGATGTTTGAAGAATACTGGAATGGTATTCGTCTGGTTCATATACCGGTTCCCTATGGCAACGCAATGGGATCGATAATTTTTGACTGGAAATCTACATTACATGCGGTAAAACAAAAGGGTATCGTGCTTACCCTTGGCTATAACACAGCTATCTTCAGTATTTGGTATCGCCTCAAAGGAATTACCAATTTTATGAATATGGATGGTATGGAATGGAAACGCAGTAAATGGAGGCTTCCTGAAAAAATTTGGTTATATCTCAATGAATGGGCTGGATGTTGGTTAGCCAATAGTTTAATTGCTGATCACCCAGCAATCAAAAGTCATTTATTGACCCGCAAAGTAGCTTCTGATAAAATTACGGTTATTCCTTATGGAACCGAGAAAGTTGTTAATGGCGACTCACAACTTTTAACCGCGTATAATCTGGTTCCAAAGGAGTATGCTTTGGTGATTGCCAGACCTGAACCAGAGAACTCGATTCTAGAGATTGTTTCTGGCTTTTCCAGGCGACCTCGGGGTCTTAAACTGGTGGTGCTTGGTCGCTATTTACCTGATCAGGTACCCTATCACAAACAAGTTTTAGAAGCAGCCAGTGATGAGGTGATCTTTCCTGGTGCTATTTATAATAAGTCAGTGGTTAATGCCTTGAGATTCCACGCACGACTCTATATTCATGGACATCAAGTTGGTGGCACTAATCCTTCTTTAGTAGAAGCCCTCAGCGCTGGTCAACCTGTTCTGGCAAACAATAATCGCTTCAATCGTTGGGTTGCAGGACCCGGTGCTCACTATTTCAAAAATGAAGCAGAATTGGACAAGAAACTGGAGATACTGCTAAATGATGCTGATGAACTGGAAAAAATGAAACTAGCCAGCAAAGAGCGCTACTATGAGGAATTTTCTAAGGATAAGGATATTAAAGCCTACGAAAGGTTGTTCCGATCCAAAACTAAGCAGCCGCAAACCAGCGTTGTTAAGTTCTCCAATCCCTGAAATAAAGTGATAGCCTTCATCAGTTAGGCTACTTGCTGATCGGGGAAAAATTTGGGTTAGAGGGTAACGAGTAATGGGTAAAGGGTAATGTTAGAAACTTTTACCCATTACTTTATTTATTTTGAGCGCTGAGCTAAAAGCTCACGCCTGCGCGTTCAGCGGTTAAGAAGCCTGAATTACCAAAAATTTTGGGTCTAAAGCCTCGTCCTTATAGAATATAACGGCTTTTTTTTAAAACTATCCTGACGTTTGTCGCTGAATGTGGTACTCTAAAATAGTATCGAAATAGGTCGATATTTGTTCGCGTAGCGTGACCTTCGATAAATGATTATTTTAGAGTTCAAAGCCAAAGGCAAAAAGACCCAATATTCAGCTATTGACGAAGCTATTAGGACGGTTAAATTTATCCGAAACTCTTGCATTCGCCTGTGGTTAGACAACAAAGGTACTGGGAAATACGACCTTAGCAAGTACTGCAAAATCTTAGCTAAAGAATTTAGTTTTGCCAATGAATTGAACTCTACAGCTCGTCAGGCCGCATCTGAAAGAGCATGGTCATCGATTGCTCGGTTCTACGATAACTGCAAGAAGAAAGTACCAGGCAAAAAGGGCTTTCCTAAGTTCCAAAAACGCGGTAGGTCGGTTGAGTACAAGCAGTCAGGTTGGAAATTATCCCCAGATAAAAAGTCAATAACTTTCACTGACAAGAAAGGAATTGGGAAACTTAAACTCAAGGGTACGTGGGACTTGTGGCGCTTTGATAAGAAGCAGATTAAGCGGGTTCGGATAGTACGTCGGGCTGATGGTTACTATGTCCAGTTCTGCGTTTCAGTTGATATCAATGAGGAATTAGAATCAACTGGAAAAACCATTGGACTGGATGTAGGTCTTAAAGACTTCTATACCGATTCCGATGGCAATACCGAACCCAATCCCAGATTTTATCGAACGGGAGAAAAGCGGCTGAAGTTTTATCAGCGCCGAGTATCTCGAAAGAAAAAAGGCTCTGCTAACCGAAAGAAAGCCATTAAGAAATTAGGTAGGACACACCTTAGAATAAGTAGGCAACGTGAAGAGCATGCCAAGAGACTGGCACGCTGCGTAATCCAATCTAACGACTTGGTCGCCTACGAAGATCTAAGGGTCAGAAATCTAGTTAAAAATCATTGTCTTGCCAAGTCTATTAATGATGCAGGTTGGTATCAGTTCAGGAAATGGTTGGAACATTTTGGCACTAAGTTTGGCCGGATAACGCTTGCAGTTAATCCTGCTTATACCAGCCAGGATTGTTCCCAGTGTGGTGAAGTTGTCAAAAAATCTTTGTCAACTCGAACTCATACCTGCAAATGTGGTTGTCAATTAGACAGAGACCACAATGCAGCCATCAACATTCTTAAGAGAGCCTTGGGTACGGTAGGGCATACCGGAACCTGGATTATCGATCCAAACGCTTTGGGAGATTTGGCCTCTACTGTTCCTGGTTCCGGCCTGGTTGAGCAAGTCGAGTCGTCGATCAAAGAATCCCCGTTCTTATAGGACAGGGAGTGTCAACTCTTGCAAGGTGGTAGTGAAATTTGGATAGGATATGGCAGCTGCTTCAGCACCGTGAATGGTAGTTGTACCTTGGGAATTGAGGGCTGCGATCGCTAAACTCATGGCAATGCGGTGGTCAGTATGACTATCCACGTCTGTACCGCTTAAGGGAGTACCACCGATAATTTCTAGACCATCGGGCAATTCAGTGACCTGAGCTCCCATCTGGTTCAACTGGGATGCCATCACGGCTATGCGATCGCTTTCCTTGACTCGCAGTTCTGCTGCATCCCGAATGATAGTAGTTCCTTGGGCAAAGATTGCTGCTACTGCTAGAATCGGAACTTCATCAATCAGGCGGGGAATCAAGTCACCCGCAATAGTGCATCCTTTGAGGTTACTGTGACGTACCCGCAAATCTGCCACCGGCTCCCCAGCCACTACTCGCTGATTTAACAGCTCAATATCAGCCCCCATCATTGATAGAGCTTCTAAAATACCTGTACGGGTAGGGTTGACACCCACATTTTCCACAATCAGTTCTGAACCCGGTACAATAGCTCCGGCTACTAACCAAAAGGCGGCTGAGCTGATATCACCAGGAACAATTACGGTTTGCCCTTGCAACTGAGCCGGTCCTGTGACGGTAACACTATTGGTTTTTGGGTCAGTAATAATTTGAGCGCCAAAGGCTTTGAGCATCCGTTCGCTGTGGTCACGGGAGAGGGCTGGTTCAGTGACAGTTGTTTGTCCTTCGGTGATTAAACCAGCGAGGAGAATACAGGATTTTACTTGAGCTGAGGCGATGGGAGAGTGGTAGTGAATTGGTTTAAGAACCGAGCCTTTAATGGCCAGGGGAGCGAGCGTTGCACCTTCACGCCCCCAGATGCTTGCTCCCATTTGTTGTAGGGGTTTGACTACACGGGACATCGGACGCGATCGCAAAGACTTGTCACCAGTTACAGTAAAAAATCGGTCAGCGGCAGAGGCGAGTAGTCCCAGCATCAGTCGTAGGGTAGTACCCGAGTTACCTGCATTTAACACATCAACGGGTTCTTGCAATTTCCCTAGTCCTATACCCTTAACAATCACTTGTTCAGTATTAAGTTCCGAGATATCTGCGCCCAAAGCACGAAAGCAGCTAGCAGTGCTTTGGGGGTCTTCTCCCAAAAGTAACCCTTTAATGGTAGTTTTTCCTGACGCGATCGCTCCCAACATTAAGGCTCGATGGGAAATCGATTTATCCCCTGGTATCCTTATAACTCCCTGCAAAGATAGACCAGATGTTGGGGGATTTATGCTTAACGTCTGTTGATTTTCCGTCGTAGTTAAGGTGACTACATTTGCTGGCAAGGGCATAGACTTCGGTGACATTACCGTGCTGGATGATCACCGATTTTATCAAAATTCTACGTATTACTGAGATATTGCACCGTTGTAATTAATCCTAGGGTTGGCAGTGCCTAGCAACGTGCTTGGTCAGTTTCTGGATCTGTGTGATCCACTGCCCACCCTACATTAATTGAGCGTTCCTCAAGCCAAGGTTTCTGGACAATATCCCAACCCCATGGTAAATTGTTCGCAAAAAGCTTCTATGTCGCTCTGGTTTGGACTACCATGAGAAACCACAGCAACTTGGTAACGACGCATCACCTCTACCGGTGACTGTCCGGTTTCCAGACTCCACAGAGCCATTTGCACACGAATGTCAGGGCTGTAGGGAATCCCCAACTCGTTCATATAAGCCCTAAAGTCTCCATGTTGTTGAGCGGTTAAGGGTGTGTCCATCTTGACCTTAACCACCCAGCCATCAATCCGATGAATCACCGTGGCAAATTTGATAGGTAGCTGGGGCGAGTCTTTTAGATACTCAACGACTCGCAGAGTTAGACTGGCATTAGCTAAAAAGTAAAGGTAATCCATAGAGAGGAGTTAGTTAGTAACCAACTGAGGCTTGATATGCTATCCGATATCTTTATTTTTGCAAGCCAGGATTGCTAAGTGATAGGGGATACTCCCCCGATCTTAGATAGGGGATATTCCCCAACGTAGGAATAACAGCATGACATGACAGGGATTGACAAACAGACATCCAAGCATCAAATCGACAAATTAGTCTCGAGCTATGACTATGAACTACCCCAAGAGCAAATTGCCCAAACACCCTTGAGCGAGAGGGATGGTTCAAAACTGCTGGTGGTAGATTCACCAACTAACCATAGCCACCACATCTTTAGGGAATTACCTGAGCTCTTGCAACCAGGTGACCTATTGATCCTCAATAACACTAGGGTTATCCCGGCTCGACTCTATGGGCGTAAATCCACTGGTGTACCTGTGGAGATCTTGTTGTTAGAAGAGCGACCACATCAGGGACAACAGCAGGGACAACGGCAGAGTTGGCTAGCTTTAGTGAAACCAGGTAGGCGTCTCAAGCCAGGAGCAGAGATTTGGTTTACTCCCTCATCGGAGCTTGGGCTCAACGATTGTATGCTCTCCAAAAAACTAACTACCCCTCTACCTCCTCTGAAAGCAACTGTTGTGGCAACAGATGAAGCGACCAGTGGGCGGATATTGCAGTTTGATTTCCCAGAGGGAGTATCCTGGGAAACCCTCTTGGAATTGTATGGTCAGGTTCCTCTACCCCCCTATATCCAAGACTCTGAAGCTACCCCAGACCAGTATCAGACCATTTATGCTCAAAATAATGGTGCTGTTGCTGCTCCCACCGCTGGACTCCATTTCACCAATCAGCTGATGGAAAACTGCCGCCAACGGGGAATTCGGCTAGGGTATATCACCCTACACGTGGGGGTTGGTACATTTCGACCTGTAGAAGTGGAGGATATTACCGAGCACGACATGCATGGAGAGTGGCTAGAAGTCCCCCAATCAACTGTGGAACAAATTCAGGAAACTAGAGCAACTGGAGGTCGAGTGATTGCTGTAGGCACAACGGTAGTCCGTGCTCTAGAGGGAGCTGTTGTGGATGGGGAATTACAACCCTATTGTGGTAAGACTAACTTATTTATATACCCAGGCTATCAGTGGCAGGTAGTGGAGGGATTGATTACCAATTTCCACTTACCTCGGTCGAGTTTATTAATGTTAGTTAGCGCCATGGTAGGTAGGGAAAGGTTACTGACCTTGTATCAGGATGCGATCGCTCTTAGTTATCGCTTTTATTCCTTTGGTGATGCGATGTTAATTTTGCCAGAAGCGAAAGCAACTCCTCTACCAGATTTTTAGCCAAAAAGATAGATCCAAGCGCTGGATTTTTTCCCGAGTTTCAACGATACCGTAGCTGTGGGCGTTAAATTTGAGTAGGTAATGCGATCGCTATGTCTAAAACCATGACCTCTGCTGTTGTGTCTGATACTCCTTTACTGCCAACTCAGTATGACCTTCCCTGTGATGACGGTATTCCGATGGAAACTGAACGACATAAACTCCAGATGCAATTGCTGATTGATCCGTTATTGCCTTGGTTAGCCCAGCGGGAGGATGGCTATGTGGGCGGTAATATGTTTCTTCATTTCAGTGAAGCACAACTTAAAAATCAAGACTTCAGAGGTCCAGATGTCTTTGTAGTGCTTGGAGTTCCCAAAGGCGAACGACTCAGTTGGGTAGTTTGGGAAGAAGGGAAAGCACCTGATGTGATTATTGAACTAATTTCTGACAGTACAGCCAAGACCGATAAAACTACCAAAAAACTAGTTTATCAAGACCAAATCAGAGTATCGGAATATTTTTGGTACGACCCGTTTAATCCAGAAGATTTGGCGGGATTTTGCTTAGACAATGGAGTTTATCAACCTTTAAGTGAAGATCAACAGCAGCGACTAATTAGCCAGAGGTTAGGGTTAGCCTTAGTGCGTTGGTCAGGCTTGTATAAGGATGTGGAGGCCACTTGGCTGCGTTGGGCTACTTTGGAGGGAATTGTGCTATCTACTCCTGAAGAAAATGCAGCGATCGCTCAACAACGGGCTGAAAAACTGGCTGCTCGCTTACGAGCAATGGGAGTGAATCCAGATCAAGTTTGAACAATAACAAGAGGAAAAGGGCAAGAGGCAAAAGTCGTGATTTAGTCGCGCCTTGAGCTGATAGCTGATACGCGACACGCTGATAGCTTACAGTAAAATCAACTTTTGCCTCTTGCCTCTTGCCTCTTGCCTATCTCTTATTAGGCGTTAACTGTAAATACAAACAAGGAATCACCAGCAACGCACTCAAGGTTGAGGCACATAAACCGAAGATAATTGCCATACACAACGGAAACCAAATGGGATCACTTAGTGCTAAAGGAATCAAACCAACCATGGTGGTAATACTGGTGGTGAGTACCGGGCGCAATCGGTCAGAAGCACCATGAGCTGCAGCTTGTCGCACTTTCATTCCACTTGAGCGATGGTTGTTCATGGTTTCTACGATCACGATGGAATCATTAACTACAATTCCCACTAGAGAAATAATCCCAATTATGGCAGGAAACGAAAGGGGTATCTCGAGCAAAGAGAAACCACTAAAGGTGCCAATCAAAGCAAAGGGGATAGAGAGCATAATAATGAAAGGCTGGCTAAAAGAGCCAAATTGCAGCACCAGTACCGAAAAAACTAAGAAAAGTGATACATAGGACATGTTAACTGCGGAACCAAAGGTCTCACTTTGAGTAGCAGCCTGTCCGCCGAATTTGTAATCATAACCTGGGGACCATGTTTTCTTCATTTGGTCTAATTTTGGCTGTAACTCTGCCAAAATCTCTCCAGACGTGCGACCTTTAGCTTTAGAATAAACAGTAACTGTACGTTCGGTATCTGTATGGGTAATCGATAGGGGAGCCATGCTCTGCTCAATATCCAATATCGCCTCTGCCGATATTGCTCCGTGGTCTGATGAAAACAATTGAATCATTCTCAACTCATCACGACGAGTCGGACCACCTACAGCGCCATTGCGGGAGGGCCAGGCAGTACTCAGACGAATTTCTAAGTCGTCTTTTCCTGCTCTAATGGCAGAGTCTGTAATCTCGTTATCGGTCATAATGTAGCGTCCCTGCAGGGCTAGGTCATTTTCACTGATGCCATAAAAATCCATAGCTTCCCGTTTGGGTCGAAGTTTGATATCGTTGCGCAAGTCTCCCAAGCCATCACGGACATCTTCAGTCCCATCAATCTGGCGCAGTGCTAATTGGACTTCACCGGAAATCTGCCGCAGTGTGTTCATGTCATTGCCTTTTAGCTCAATGGCAATGGGGTCTCCCCCTTCACCAGTACCAGGAACATTGATGACTAGGGATGCTCCAGGATAATTACGGATGGCCTGATTCAGTTCTGTTCGCAAGTCATCTATATAGTCATAGGAGAGCTGGTCGCGCTCGTTTTTTTTGGTAAATAGTGCTGAGAAACCTAGTAAATAGTTATCCTGTTTGGGCTTAAGACCACTCTCTGCCACTAAAGCACTTTTTTGACCAATTAATTTGGTGACACTTTCAAAATAATCCTTGGAACGCAAAATTTCTCCTAAATCATCTGCCACTTGTTGAGACTTTGCCAAGGTGGCTGTGGGGGGTAATTCCACATTGATACTGATAGGCCGGGTGTCAGCATCAGGAAAAAGCGTTCCTGGTAATTGCGCAACTGCCACCAAAGAGGTCATAAAAAGAACTATAGTTCCGACAATCCAAGCAGCAGCAGTGGCTCGGTTACGTACTGTAAACTTGAGGCTCCAGTTTTTAAACCATTCAGAGGCGGATTCGGTTAATTTATCAATGCGGGTTTTTTGCATCCCGCCTTTGACATTATCTAACACAAAGCGAGACAAGGGTATATCGATTAACAATGCGATCGCATAACTGAGCAACAGACAGATAATTGCTGTGATGGGCATCAAGCGTATAAACTTGCCCATCGTGCCACTAATTACCAGCAGGGGTGCCATAGCTAGAATGGTTGTGAGCTGACCGGAAAAGGCTGGTGCTGCATAGGTTCTCACAGTCTTAAGGGCTGCCTGATTAAAGGTTAACCCTTCCACAAACAGTCCATCATGCATCCCCTCCATCATTAAGATGAATACATCCACCAGCAATCCTAGTGCTATGACCATCCCATATAAGATCATATTGTTGAGGGTGTACCCACCAAGCCAGAGCAGAAATATAGCTCCAAGAAAGGTTAAAGGAATGGATAACCCAGCAATTATGGCTTCTCGCCAGGTCAGGGCAATGAACAAGATGATAAAAACACCAATCACTGCCTGAATCACATTACTGATCAGGTTATTCTGCTCATCGTGAATCTGTTCGTCCTGCCTGTAGGTAATCCGATAATCCATCCCAAAAGGCCAGACATTGAGGTCTTGCTTGAGAGACTCCAGTTCTTCTAAGGTTTTTTCGATGACCTTAATCGAGTCAGACCCTGGTACTTTCACTACATCCATGCTGACGGTGGGTTCAAACTCAGAACCCTGCCAACTAATGAAGGCACGAGTCTTTTCCTTTTCCAAATCCCGACGTACTAAGGCAACTTCATCTAGGCGCACTACCCTACCATTAGCACCACCCAAACGAGTGATAGGCAAGCTACGTAAGTCTTCCAAGGTACGAAACCTACCGTACAATCGTACCTGAGCCCCAATCTGTTCGTTTTCAATCTGATCCCAGGGCATATCCTGGTTAGCAACTCTGAGGCGGTTACTTACTGTGGTTGGGGAAATCCCCAAAGTAATCATGCGGCTGGGGATAAGTTGGACATTGATAACTTCTTGCCGTTGTCCTGCTAAATTAACTTCCCGTACATCCGAGACTTTTTCCAATCTTTCTTGAATATCTTCCGCCGCCCGACTGAACACCGCCGGATCGAGATTACCATATAAAGCAATCGAGAAAATTGGGACATCTTGGGCAGAGATTTGCTGTATATTTGGTTGATTAGCCTCTGAATTAATCTCCGGTTCAGCATCATTGACTTTTTGCCGCAGCAGCGCCATCGACTCCTGAACATTGGCATTAGCTTGAAATTCCACTGATATCTGGGAGAAACCGTTGAAAGAAGCACTCTCAACTTTCTTCAATCCCTTTAGGGATTTTAGTTTTTTTTCAATTTTATCGGTGACTTGAGTTTCTATGCTTTCTGGGTCAGCCCCTGACCAACTAGTAGTCACTATCGCCATGGGAATTTCCACATCTGGATCGGCTTCTTTGACCATCGACTGATAACCCATCAATCCACCGAAGGTTAGCAAAACGATCAAGAGAATACCAAATACTGTTTTTAGGAAAAAGAATTTAGCTAAACCTGAGGCTTGGTTAACATCAGGCACATCATGGCCATTATTATGATGTAATTTATCCTGTAAACCCTCAGGTTTATAGTTGGATGAAACCAGCTTACTACTCATCAATTACCTACCAAAATAAAACGTGATCTGACCATTTTTTAATTAAACATTAAAAGTTAAAAATGAATAGGCTTATAATTTTAATTTTTTGACACCGGATACAAGCCCCTGAATTCATTTATGTAAAAATACTATTGGCGTGGCATCATTGTTTCAAGCCCCCGAATTCATTCGTGGGGTATTTTTTAATTTTGAATTGATAATTTTGAATTGGAGCGCGTTAAGCAGCGGAGGCCTAAGGCCACTAGCGATTGACCAATTACAAACTTTCCAAATTGCTAGTTAATCACTTCAACTGGTGTGCCATCAACTAAGCGATTTAGTCCTTCTGTGACCACTAAGTCGCCAACTTCAACACCACTTGTAATTTCTTGCATAGAAATCCCCCTAATCCCCGCTGTTACCGGACGCAGTTTGACGACGTTTTCTTGTTGATTTACAACAAATACATAGGGTTTCTGGTCTCGGTAGACAATTGCATTAAGAGGAACACTTAGGGCTGTGGGGTTTTCTGCCACAGCGATCCAAAGAGAAACTCGCTCCCCATCCAGTACATTCTTACTTCCTTGGTACAGGCGGATGGTCACGTTTACAGAA
This sequence comes from Moorena sp. SS36440bin_2, assembly GCA_011524395.1. GTDB lineage: Bacteria > Cyanobacteriota > Cyanobacteriia > Cyanobacteriales > Coleofasciculaceae > Moorena. Next base: position 2,026 of record WTKN01000160.1, on the reverse strand, counting down.
CGCTCACCAGGGTTAACCGAAGGACTAACTGAAAAAATTGCGCCTCGGGCTTTAGCAAGGCGAAACAATTCCTGTTGGGTCATTCCTTCAGTAGAGGCAGTACTCATGTCTTGATCTAACACCACATAAGCTGATTGACCTGGTTGCACCAATGGGCCATAAAAGGTTGGTAGTTTGACATCGACTTCATAAGCGCTAGGGTCATTGACAATGATAGGCACTGAATCGACTACAGTCTGATAATTACCAGTGTTTACACTGTTTAAAATTTGGGTTGTCCAGAAGTCTCCCTCTCGGATATTAAGGTGGGCTACAATGCCATCAAAGGGTGCTACAATCTCCGTATCTTCTAAACTAATGGTAGAGCGAGTTTGCCCAGCCTTGGCTGAAGAAATCTGGGCTTGAGTAGCAGTTAATTGTGACTGGGCAGATGCTAACTGACTTTCAGCGGCTTTGACATTGCTCAAGGCAGCATTAACCTGAGCTTGTGCTGCTCTGACTTGGGATTGACCATCCTCGGCTCTATTTTTGTAGACATCAACATCACTCTCTGAGATTACACCAGCATCGAAAAGTTCTAGACGGCGTTTGAATTCAGATATCGCTAAATCATAATCATTTTTTGCTACTTCAAACTCGGCTTGGGCGCTGAGTACTTGTGCTTTGGCTTGTTCTACATTTGCTTGAGCTTGAGACAAGTTGGCTTGTGCTGTTATCTGTTGGGTTTTAGCTTCAGCCGTTTGGGCTTGAGCTTGTGCCAGCTCTGCTCGCAGTCTGCGGTCATCTAATTTTGCTAGTAATTCACCCTTTTTGACAAAATCTCCCTCTCGCAGATCCCGTCCATTAACTTTTTTGAGATAGGTGATAGTTCCTGAGGTTTGGAAGGTCAGGTGTTTGCCTCGCACTGCTGAAACGAAACCATTGCCAAAAACTAACTGTTGCAGTGGATAAATTTTGACTGGGGTGGCTCGTACAGGTAACCGCTTAGGTTCAGCTGGGGCTGCTGTGATAGTGTTTTGTGATACCTCGGGATTAGGTTGGGACTGTTTGAAAGCGATCGCACCCAATCCTATAATACCGATACCCAGCAGAAGAAAAGGCCACATCGATCGCTTTTTGCGGGAGGGATGGGCGGGGGTCTTGGTTGCTTCTCTGGCAGTTTCCGTTTCTACTTCGGGTAATGAGTCTTGTAGTTGCTGTTCAACTCCTTGATCAATATCTTCCTGAATTGGTTGAGGTGAGGACAAGTGATTTTCAGACAAAGGATTTGATTTCATTGTTTATTTCCTGTAGCATCAACTCTTAAGAAGTCTTAAGTATTTTTGGGTAGCCCAATATACGGATATCGCCTGTCACCAAGGAGTCTGTTTCTAGAGAAATGCCACAGGCGCACATCAGAACAAGCAGATATCTACACATATATCAGTTAGAGCAACCCTGCCATAAACCCGTGGTATAGCATTCTCTGAAGTTTTGTCAAGTATACAACTTCAAAACCTCTGTTGAAATCGGGATAAGTACTAAAACCCAGGGATAATTGTATTAAAGTAGGGAGTAGAGAGTAGGAGCGGTTATCCCTCTATAGGCTTTCACCTATACGCTAGACGGGATAAAGTAATGGCTACATTGTAATCTTGGTCAATTTGTGTACAAATCCAAAATGATAAATCATAAATCCTAAAAAAAACCCACCAGTGTTTTAAACCAGTGGGTTTTTTTTAGGATTAATTTAAACTAATTACAAGGATTTATTTTGTCTGCTGAGCGCTGAACACTGACTGCTTAAGCAGTCTTTTTTTTGAAAGCTGCACCTGTTCCCAAAGCACTTAATGCTAGTAAGCCCAAAATTGAAGCAGGTTCCGGAACGGATATGAGCTTAACATTGTCAATCAGCAGTCCAGATTCAACAATCTCATCATCCTCATCCAAGACTCCAATTCCTAAACTATAGGTTCCGGAGGTCTCAAAGGTATAAGCACCTAAACAAAATTAATTACATATTCTTCCCCAAAATTGTCAAGCACTT
>WTKN01000371.1 GCA_011524395.1 Moorena sp. SS36440bin_2 | reverse complement strand
GTGCGACCCGTTGGTCGAAATGAATAGAAATATTCAAGGAAGATCGCAAGGGAAAAGACAGGTTAAAAAACCTAACTGAACCTTGACAACTTGATAACCATAAAGGTGAAAGTCCTTTCCTCCAAGTGCAGGAGTGACAGCATTACCCCCACAATCTGGATTAGCAACCATTAGGGTGAAGCGGGGTAAAACGGCGGTAACTGGTAGCCCAAACTGGAACCCCGCCTAGCAAGATTCTAGGAGTAAGGCGGAACAGCTTGAAGATGTGTAATCGTCATTACAATGAACTAGCCAAAGGGCTGATAGGCTAGAGCCAAAAGGCAAAGGATAAGGAGCTGGCAATACCTTCGTGACCAGTATGCACTTCCGATAAACCTGGCGAAATAGCATCACTCTAAGGGATCAACCAATGGTTATCAGGAACGGGGTAACTACCTTGTTTGCTCTCATCAAGGTCGATTGGTGAGTAGGTGCTAACTGTATGCAGCAAGGTAGCAGGATTGAGTCAAAAGCGAATGCCTGGGGTAATGCCCAGGATATGCAGACAGACTCACGATGAATTGGAAAGAATGGGTGTAAGTAGTAATGAATAAGTCTAAAGCACAGCTCCCGGAGCTGATGAGGGAATGGAATACATGTCCCTGGCGTAAGCTAGAAAGGAAAGTATTCAAGTTACAAAAACGCATATTCAGAGCCTCTGGTCGTGGTGATGTTAAAGCAGTGCGCAGACTCCAAAAGACACTGATGAAATCAAGGTCAGCCAGATGCCTAGCGGTTAGAAAGGTAACTCAGGATAATCAAGGAAAGAAAACAGCCGGAATAGACGGGAAAAAATCACTTTCCCCGAAACAAAGGCTCGAACTTGCATCAATTCTGAAAATTTCCTCCAAAGCTCAACCAACTAGAAGGGTTTGGATTCCCAAGCCTGGAAAGAAGGAAAAACGCCCATTGGGAATACCGACAATATACGATAGAGCATTACAAACGTTGGTCAAATTAGCATTAGAACCGGAATGGGAAGCGAACTTTGAACCAAACAGTTATGGCTTTAGACCAGGACGCTCATGTCACGATGCGATCGCAGCCATATTTTCGGCAATCTGTAAAAAACCCAAATACGTTTTGGACACAGATATAGCCAAATGCTTTGACCGCATAAATCATCAAGCCTTACTCGACAAAATAAACACCTATCCGACACTCCGTCGCCAGATTAAAGCTTGGCTTAAATCAGGAGTAATCGATAATAATTTATTTGTCAAAACTACCGAAGGAACACCGCAAGGTGGCACGATTAGCCCGTTATTGGCAAACATCGCCTTACACGGAATGGAAGAACGAATAAGAGTTGCAATTCCCCAAAAAAGTCAACCTTTTAGGAGAAAAAAACCAAATTTAATTCGTTACGCCGATGACCTAGTCATTCTACACGCAGAATTAGAGGTTATCCAAAAGTGTCAACAAGTTCTCAGGGAATGGCTCACTGACATGGGCTTGGAATTAAAACCGAGTAAAACCAGGATAACACATACCCTAAACCAACTAGGAGATGAACAGCCTGGATTGGATTTTCTGGGATTCACGATTAGACAATTTCCCGTAGGAAAATGTCATTCAGGTAAGGATCATCTAGGAAATCAATTAGGTTTTAAAACAATCATCAAACCAAGTAAGGAAAGCGTTAACCGTCATTACCGACAAGTTAGTGAGATGATCTCAGCTTATAAAAATGCCCCACAAGTGGGACTAATTAGTAAGCTGAATCCTCTGATTAGAGGCTGGTCGAATTACTATAGCGCGGTTGTAAGTAAAGAAGTGTTCTCCAGGTTAGACCACTTAATTACTCAAAGACTTATTACTTGGGGAAGAAGCCGTCATCCCAACAAAGGTATTCACTGGGTAGTCAGAAAATACTGGAAAACCAATGGTAATAACACTTGGTCTTTTGCCACCACACAAAAGGGGCTACACTCCACTATTGAGCTTGTCCAATACAAGGAAACACCAATTATTAGGCACATCAAAGTGAAAGGAAATGCTAGCCCATATGACGGCAACTTAGTCTACTGGAGTACCAGAATGGGCAAACATCCAGAAATGCCCAAAACTACAGCTACACTTCTCAAACGACAACTTGGGAAATGTCAGCTGTGCGGATTAATGTTGAGAGATGGAGATAAATTGAACATCGACCACATCATTCCACTATCCCAAGGAGGTAAGTATACGTCTAACAATCTCCAACTACTCCACAAACACTGCCATGACACCAAAACAGCACGAGATAGAGGTATGTATGACAAGCACCAATCTATCGAGGAGCGGCTTGAGGTGAAAGTCTCACGAGCCGTTTTGCAGACGAGTCGAGAAGGCGACTTCTCGGCTTAGTTTAACTA
>WTKN01000375.1 GCA_011524395.1 Moorena sp. SS36440bin_2 | reverse complement strand
TCACGCGGGGGTTTCCCCCATGAGCGACTGCATCAAGACAGGGTAATTATCCTGACTTGATATAACTGATAGCTAACGCCGTAGGCTCATGCTACCCTTACTCCCTACTCCCTACTTCCAGATCCAAGGCGAATAACCTTGGCCTATTGGCCACCCGTGCGCGTTCAACCTTCAACCTACCAACCTTCAACCTTTAACCTACCAACCTTTAACCTACCAACCTTTAACCTATAGGTAGAGTAATAATAAACTCAGTGCCTTGACCCACTTCGGACTTAACTTCAATCTGTCCCAGTAGCTTCTGAGTCACTAAATTATAGACAATATGCAATCCTAAACCAGTTCTGCCTTGAGGTCTAGCAGTAGTAAAGAAAGGTTCAAAAATTTTGCCCACATGTTCGATGGGAATTCCACAGCCATCATCATGATACTTAAGCATAACCTGGTCTTGAATCCTTTCAACAGTTAAGGTTAACTGTCCTTGCTCTGATGGTTGATAGCCATGGGTAATAGAATTGATCACTAAATTAGTAATAATTTTCCAAATAGCTCCTGGATAAGTATTGATCGTAACTGTATCATCTCCTTCTAACGTTAAACTATGGGAAGTCTGTTTTAGTTTAGGCTCTAAAGTAAGTAAGACCTCGTCGAGATAGTGTTTAAGACTTAACTTGCGCTTTTGTAAATCATCTTGGTCAACAGCAACTTGCCGGAAATTTTGCACCAACTCCCCAGCCCGTTGTAAGTTACTCAGAATTAATTCACTCGATTCTTGAGCCACTTCTACATAGTGTTTGAGTGCCGAGCGCTTTAATTTCCCCTCTTGGAAGTTACGGAGAAATCCAACAGTTTCATCAGCTAGGATAGAAGCAGCGGTAATCCCATTGCCAACTGGCGTACTAATTTCGTCAGTGACACCAGCCACAAAGCTACTTAAAACAGCTTTAGTCTCAGATTCCACTAACTGTTTCTGAGTCGCTTTCAGGTCTTCCAGAGTTTCAGAGAGTTCTTGAGTACGTTCAGCCACTTTTTTTTCCAAGGTGTTGTAGAGATTAGCATTGTCTAGAGAGATAGCCGCTTGAGAGCACAATAGTTTCAAAATTTCTAACCTATCCTTAGTAAACGCTCCCGTACATTGGTTGTTTTCAAGATACACAATACCAATTAGTTTGCCGTGATTTAGGATAGGTGTACACAAGATACTTTTAGGTTGTTGCTCAATAATATAAAGGTCAGGTGCCAACATAGTTTCCACACTAGCGTTATCTAATACTAAAGTTTGGGAGCTATTAGCAACATAGTTGATCACGCTAACGGAAATGTCTTTACTCTTTACTACTGGAATTGATTGCAATACGGTGATATAAAATTGCTGATCTGATTCGGAATTGCCTTCGGAGTTACCTTCGGAATTGCCTTTGGAAATAGACTGAGTTATATAGTAAGCCTCGATCACCCATTGTTCAGCTTTAGGCAAAATCAACGCACATTTTTCTGCTCCTGCATTCTCAATGATCACTTTCATTAAAGTAGAGAATAACTGCTCAAGTTGAATTTCCCTGGCAATGGCTTGAGATGCTTTGATCACTGTTGCCAAATCTAAAGCGTCTGAAACACTGAGGGTATGGGAGCTGATAGTTTGGATTAGGGTCAAAGTCGATAAAGACTGGCTATGGTCAGTGGTGATTGAATTGCTAGGATCGAGGCTAATGGTCTGTTGTTGCTGGATCACAGCTAGTAATTCAGGATAGCGTTGTTCTAAATCCTCAACTTTAGCTTTAGCTCCCCAGCGAGCATAGGCATAATAGGCATCAGTAAGGTAAATTTGGGCAATTTTTGGTTTGCCTCGCTCTAAGTAAAACCTAGCAGCCAGTTCATTAGCAAGGGCTTCTTCGTGAAGGTATTCGTTATCTTTTGCCCCAGCAATAGCAAGATCGTACAGCTCCATAGCATCGAGAGTATCCCCGACAACTCGCGCTATTTCTGCTGCCACTAAATTGTACTTGTGTTGGAAATTGGAAGGAGCATGGTTAGCCCAATTACCCATGGTTGTTTGATTCACCTTTACTTGGTTTAGGTAGTGCTCTTGCTGAGTGCTATCAACCTGAGGATACTGAGCAAGTAAGGATAGGGAATAGTAGAAGTTATGAGCAACAACTACCAGTAGACCAAATGCTCCATCTTCATACTTGATAGCTTTTGAACCATGAACAACAGCTTGTTCGTAATCCTGAAAGGTATACCGAATGATTAATTTAGCTAAGTGGAGGGTAAAGAGTGACTGATAATTGTGAGTTTCGTGGAAATGATTAAACATTTCAGGCTCATTAAAGTCATCACTCACCAACTGAAACTTATCAGCTAATAATCCTTGAAAACTTAAGCTTATCTGTTTCCAGATATTAGTATATAATAAACAATATTGTTGTTGGGTTATAACTAGTAATTCCATATATTTACTAGCTTCTTGGTTTATAACAACTAAACTCTCACCCAGCAAATATAAATGAGTAAAATAGGCATTAATGAAATAGCCAACATATTCTATATTTCCTTCTTCACGTACACGTTGAATTCCCTCCCGTAATAAATTTAGTGTTGCTCTGCCATGTTCTTTGCCAGGACAGATAAAAACGCTAAAAATTAGGTGAACTTTAGATGTCAGAGTTTTAGCTTGATACTGCTCCAACAGCCGTAACGCTATCTGACCAGAGTGATAAGCTGACTCCAAATCCTGGATAAATTCACGGAGAAACACACCGTAAATTACATAGACACCAGCGGCTAAGGATGAATGACCATGGTTGAGACATAGACCAATCATAGTCAATGCCACATAGGGATACAGATTAGGTTTGACACGATGTATCGGAGGCGCAAGGGTTAATAGAATCCGAATCGCGGCTAGTTGCTCGGGATTCGTCATGGTTGGCATAGTTGCCAAATCCCTTAGGGATGGTAATTTAACTAACTTGTTCTTGTATCCTGAGGCACTAGATACTAGGGGAATATTCAGCTTTTCTAACGCTTCTAATCCAATCTCTATCCCTTTGCTTTGGTAGTCTTGACCAATATAAATCTGTACTTTTAGCTCCGAGGCCTTTACGCAGTCAAGGCGGTTAGTGGCTTGGTCTAAAATACTATCACTTAAGGCAATTGCCCTGTCAAAGTTAGTGCTGAGGTACTCTGATTGTGCGGCTTCTTGATATAATGACAAGGTCAGGTCATAGTTACTATGCCAACTGTCTGCTGCTAGCAGTGTCATCCCCAACCTTAAATACTCAACCGCAGCAGCATAAGCTGTAGAAGCCTTAGCTTTACGTCCTGCGATTAAATTTAACTGAGCTAATTCATCCCGTTCAACTTGCTCAGAAATTAAGTCCACACCATAATTCAACTGGCTGACAATATCAAAAATTTTCTCTTCCCGTTCTGCTAAAGAGGTATTTTCTAATAGTAGTTGACCAATTTTACAATGAGTTGATTGCTTCTGGTCTTCTGGAATCATAAAATAAGCTGCCTGCTGCACTCGGTCATGCAAAAAACGGTAGCTAAACTCCTGTCCCAAAACCTCTGATACTGGTTGCCCTAAGCTTTCTGTAGCGCTCGGTTTTAGATCCAAACTACCAAAGGACTTAAGCTCAGAAACTGATAAGTCATCAGAGTTATAATCCTGAAAAAACTTGTAAATTTCAGTGATTGGTAAGATGAATCCTTCTTGTAGCGCTTTCCATAAATTAGCTGCTGTTTCAGCTTCGGATTTTTCATAGACAATGGCCAGGGTTGCTAAATCAAATTGGTTACCAATACAAGCAGCAAGTTGAAGTATCTCCTGAGTCAGCACTGGTAATTTTTTTAACTGTAGCGCCATAAAATTGACGACATCATCAGTCACCGCCACAGCTTTAATTTTAGCAATGTCACACTGCCAATAACCAAATTCAAAATTAAAGCTAATCAGTCCATCCTCAGGCAAAGATTTTAGGAATTGAGTGGCAAAGAAAGGATTCCCTTGAGTTTTTTGATTAACTAGTTCAGTTAAAGGCGCTGCTAGTTCCACAGCACAATGGAGAGTATCTGCAATCAAACAGTTAAGGTCAGATGGCTTCAGAGGAGCTAAGGTAATAGTATTAACAGTAGCCTTAGTTTTAGCAATCTGATCTACGGTCACCATCAACGGATGGGCTGGGAATACTTCGTTATCCCGATAAGCACCAATCAGCAACAGATAACCAGTCTCTGTTTCACTCATCAACAATTGCATCAACTTCAAAGATGCCAAATCTGCCCATTGCAAATCATCCAGGAAAATTACTAAGGGATGCTCAGGAGTGGTGAAGACCTCAATGAATTTCTGGAACAGGCGATTGAAGCGATTTTGTGCTGCACTCCCTGATAATTCTGGCACAGGAGGCTGTTTGCCGATAATCCGTTCTAGTTCTGGAATCACTTCAATAATGACTTGACCATTGTCTACCAATGCTGTCAAAATTTTAGTTTTCCACTGTTGCAATTGAGCATTAGTTTCACTCAACAGTTGCCCCATCAAGTCTCGGAAAGCTTGGACAAATGCTGAAAAGGGAATGTTTCGCTGGAATTGGTCAAATTTCCCTTTGATGAAGTAACCTCGTTGTCGCACAATCGGCTTGTGGACTTCATTGACCACAGAGGTTTTACCAATGCCGGAAAACCCTGCTACCAGTATCATTTCAATGCCACTGGCGGCGCTACTCACCCTCTCAAAGGCTGCCAGTAAGGTGTCTACTTCCGAAGCACGACCATAGAGTTTTTCAGGAATTACGAAGCTAACGCAAATATCCCGACTACCTAAGTTAAAGGATTCAATCCTGCCAGTTTCCTGCCACTGCTTGAAGCAAGTTTCCAAATCATGCTTCAACCCTAAAGCACTCTGATAACGGTCTTCGGCATTTTTCCCCATCAGCTTGGCAATCATCTGAGAAAGCACAGGAGGAATATCGCCATTAACGCTATCGGTGGCAGGAGGTTGCTTAGCAATATGACAGTGAACTAACTCCATCGGGTCAGTGCTAGGGAAAGGTAACTGTCCCGTCAGCAATTCAAAGAAAGTCACTCCCAAACTATAGAAGTCGCTGCGGTAGTCAATGCTCCGATTCATCCGTCCAGTTTGTTCCGGTGATAGGTAAGCCAGAGTGCCTTCGAGGACATTAGGACTTTGAAGCACTTGAGTTTCCCGGCTTAGCACAGAAGCAATACTAAAGTCAATCAGTTTGACCTGTTTAGTATCCGAGTTAATCAGGATGTTGGCAGGTTTAATATCTTTGTGAATCACCCCCTGGATATATAGTGCCTGTAGGGTGGTAACAATTTGTAGGGCGATTGGAAAGAATGTGCCTAGGCTCATGGGCTGACCATTACTATAGTCACCCAGGGAAATACCACCAAAATCCTCCATCACCAATGCATAACTATGGCGATAGTGTTCCAGAGAATAAGGCTTAACAATGCCAGGGAGATCAAGGTTTTTGGCGATAGTGAACTGATTGCGAAATTTTACCAGTTCACCGAAGCTAGGATAGTCAGTATTGAGTAATTTGATCACTACGGGTATTTGATCCGACTCCCGTAAGCCTCGATAAACTAGGCTTCTGGAACTCCCATAAAGGGTTTCGGTAATTTGATAGCCAGTAAGTGTGATCACAGTGCTGCTCATAGTCATGGCCAGTTGAGGATTGGCAGTAGGAAACTGGTGGATCTGGATGCTTGATCAAAAGAGTCACCCTAGTTTTCCCAAAAACAGCACTGTATTACCATTGGATATTGGGTACAATTACCAATTCTGTTAGGCATCAGGGATTAGTCAACTTTGAATGAAGAATGTAGAATTGGCAATTGAGAATTGGGAATTCTGCATTCTTCATTCTGCATTCTGACAGACAACCTTGGCCTTTAGGCAACCCTACGGGAACAACCTATCGGTAGAGTAATAATAAACTCAGTCCCTTTACCAATTTGAGACTTGACCTCAATCTGTCCCAGTAGCTTCTGAGTCACTAAGTTATAGACAATATGCAGTCCTAAACCACTGCCACCTCTAGCTCGAGCAGTAGTAAAGAAAGGTTCAAAAATTTGCCCTAAATGATCCTGAGCAATCCCACAGCCATCATCGTGATAGGTAATCATTAATTGTTCTTCAACTCTGTCAACATGAAGATGTAACTGTCCATTTTGTTTGGGCTGATAACCATGGCTAATCGAGTTCATGACTAAATTCGTAATCACTTGGGAGATAGCCCCTGGATAGGTTTCTATGGTAACTGTTTCATCCCCGTCTATGGTTAAGGTGTGGGAGGTTTGTTTGAGTTGAGGCTCTAAGCTGATTAAGACCTCCTCTAGATATTCTTTAACCTTCAAGGTCCGCTTATCTAGATGAGCTTGGTCAACTGCCACTTGTTTAAAACTTTGCACCAACTCCCCAGCTCGTTGTAAGTTACTCAGAATTAGTTCACTGGATTCTTGAACCGTGTCTAGATAATTTTGTAGCACCGATCGCTTCAATTTTCCGTTTTGTAAAACCTGACAAAACCCTTGAGTTTCATCAGCTAAAATCGAAGCAGCGGTAATACTAGTACCAACAGGAGTATTGATTTCGTGGGCAACTCCCGCCACCAGACTACCCAAAGCCGCCATTTTTTCCGATTCCACTAGCTTTTTCTGAGTAGCCTTAAGGTCGTCGAGAGTATCAGAGAGTTCTTGGGTACGTTCAGCTACCTTTTCTTCTAGGTTATGGGAATAATCTTCCAGTTTGCTGTTGGCTTGCTCTAGATTACTGTAAAGTTGAGCATTTTCCAAAGAGATAGCAGCTTGAGAACACAGCAGTTTAAGCACTTCCAGTCTGTCACTAGTAAATGCGGCAGTGCATTGATTATTTTCGAGATATAGAATACCAATCAGTTTACCTTGATTAAGGATAGGAGTACACAAAACACTTTTTGGTTGTTGCTGAATAATATAGGAGTCAGCAGCTAATGTGGTTTCTTCACTAGCGTTATCAAATACCAAAGCTTGAGATTTGTGGGAAACAGCATTAATGACGCTGATCGGAATAGTATTACTTTCTTCGATAGGAATCGATTGTAGTACTGTCAGCACAGGTTTTGTGCCTAAGTGGTTGGTGTCGTTAATTCCTTTGGCTGCTAAATCTGGCTTTAGGACTTTATCCATTGAACCTTGAGCTTCAATCACCCATTTTCCAGCTTTGGGTAAAATCAGAACACATTTTTCTGCTCCCGCATTCTCTATCACGACTTCCATCAGAGTAGAGAGTAACTGCTCAAGGTGAATTTCACTAGAAAGGACTTGAGACGCTTTGATCACACTTGCCAAATCCAATGCTTCACAAATTTTAGTGCTGCTGGATGTGACAGTTTGGTGTAAAATATTTCTAGGATTGATGCTAGTTTTTGATTCCACCAGGATCGGAGTCAGTAAATCAGTATAGCGTTTTTCCAAATCCTCAACTTTAGCTTTAGCTCCCCAGCGAGCGTATGCATAATAAGCATTGGTAAGGTAAGCTTCAGCAATGGTTGTTTTATCCCAATCGAGGAAAAATTCTGCTGCTAATTCATTAGCTAAGGCTTCCACCTGAAGATATCCCGTATCCATAGCTCCGGTAATTGCCCGGTCATAACCTTCCATCGCCCAGATAACATTTCCCTCAACTCTTGCCCTCTCAGCTTCTACCAGATCATATTGGTGTTGATAATTGACTGGAGAATGTTTTGCCCACAACCGTAATCGCTCTTGATTTGCTGCTACTGTCTCTAGAGCCTGTTGCTTTTCCTGGGAGTCTAGCTGATTACAGGTGGCTAACAGCGCTAAGGAGTAATAGAAACTATGCTCAGAAACATAAAGTGTTCCAGCTGCTGCTTGTTCATAGTGCTTGCCAATTGCTCCGGCTTCTACGGCTTCTGTGTACTCTTTAAATAAGTACAGTAGCATGGTTTTTGCCCCATAGGTACAAAACACAAGAAACACAATGTTATGTTTGATAAAGTTGGGTAAAACAATACATTCATCGAGATAGTCACCGACCAAATAACGGGGATTGGCTACTTGACCTAGGAGATTAGCAACGGTTTGTTGAGCAATGCGGATAAAGCTTTCGTGGAAGTCAAACTTAGCAATAGCGATCGCTTCAAAATATTTACCCTGTATCTGTTGAACAGATTCGAGATTATTGCCAGCAAAAAAATGATAGTTACAATAGTGAACAGCACTATAGAAGGCATACTCAATATCGCCGTTTTCAAATCCACTTTGAATAGCTGCTATTAATGAAGTATTTGTTTCTCGGATATGCTCTTTCCACGGTCTAACAAACACGTTAAACATATTGCCAACTTTAGCAGTAAGCTCCAAAGCATTATATTCCTCTAGGAGCTGAATGGATAAGCGACCAAACTGATAGCCGTGATCAATATCTAAGTAAGCACCACAAAGGAGCGCACCGTACCAACTATAGGCTGAAGCTGCCCAGGATGAATGGCCGTATTTAATACAGAGCTTGACTGTAGTTAGAATAATTAACGGCCACAGGACTGGATTAGCAATATAGGACGCAGAACTAGCATTGGTCAAAATCCGGATAGCGGCTAGCTGATAAGGATCAGTAATCTCTGGCAAGTTAGCTAAATTAGCAATTTCCTCAACCTCTAACTGTAACTCTTCCCGTAGTCTCTCAACTTCACTATTAATTTTTTGGGCTTCCGTGGGAATAGCTATCCCTAGCATTTTTAAAACATTGATGCCTAAGTCTATCGCTTCATTCATCTTATTTTGAGTAATATAAAATAAGATCTGTAGCTCATATACTTTGACTTTATCTAAAAGGGTATTGGCTTGTTTTAGGACTATTTTTGATAAGTGTTTAGCTCGCTCTAAATTAACTGTTAAATATTCCGCTTCAACCGCTGCTATTGACAGAGCTAGGCTCAAGTCATAGTTACTCTCCCAACTATCTGCCCCTAGGAGTTTCAGACCGGAATTAAAATACTGAAGAGCCGGTTTATAAGCCGTCGCTGACTTTGCTTTTTTACCAGCTAATAGATTTAATTCTGCTAGTTGGTCTGTCTCAGACGGATTGGTAATTAGCTCAGCACCGATATTAAGCTGATTGACAATATCAAATATCTTCTCTTCCCGTTCTTGTTCAGAAGTATTGCTTAACAGCAGTTGCCCAATTTTGAGGTGGGTTTGTTGCTTATGGTCTTGAGCAATCAGAGCATAGGCTGCTTGCTGTACCCGGTCATGGAGGAATTTGTAAATTGGGGAGGAGTGATGAGGAAGTCGTGATTGGGGATAACTTTCACCAATGCTCTGTTGAGATTCATCGGTAGTTTGGAAAAACTTGTAAATCTCGCTTTGGGGTAATAGTAATCCTTCTTGTAAGGCTTTCCAAAGATCAGCCGCTGTTTCAGTTTGGGATTTTTCATAGACAATGGCTAGGGTGGCTAGATCAAATTGGTTACCAATACAAGCAGCGAGTTGAAGTATCTCTTGAGTCGCTGCTGGCAATTTCCTTAACTGTAGCGCCATAAATTCTACCACATCATCACTCAGAGCCAGGGCTCTTACTTGAGCAATGTCACACTCCCAATGACCTACCTGAAAATTAAACCTAATTAGATTGTCGCCATGGAGGGATTTCAGGAATTGAGTGGCAAAGAAAGGATTGCCTTTAGTTTTCCGAAATACCAATTCTGTCAGAGGTTGTGCCAGTTCTTCTGCACAACTGAGGGTATCGGCAATCAGATGGTTTAAATCAGAATGTTTTAGAGGGGCTAGAGTGATAGTATTAACCTTTACCTCAGTTTTGCTAATCTCATCCAACGTTAACATCAACGGATGGGTGGGAGAGACTTCATTATCCCGATAGGCTCCAATCAGCAGCAAATAACGAGTATCAGTTTCGCTGATCAATAACTGCATCAACTTCAAAGATGCTGAATCCACCCATTGCAAGTCATCTAGGAAAATAACTAAGGGATGCTCAGCAGTAGTGAAGACTTGGATGAATTTCTGGAAGAGTCGATTGAATCGATTTTGTGCTGCACCACCTGATAGTTCTGGCACAGGAGACTGTTTGCCAATGATTTGTTCTAGTTCAGGGATAACGTCAATAATGACTTGACCGTTTTCTCCTAGTGCTAACAGAATTTTGATTTTCCAGTGTTGTAATTGTGCATCCCTTTCCGTAAGCAGTTGTCCCATCAAGTTCCGGAAAGCTTGGACAAATGCAGAAAAGGGAATATTGCGCATAAATTGGTCGAATTTCCCTTTGATGAAGTAACCCCGTTGTCGGACAATCGGCTTGTGAACTTCATTGACCACAGCAGTTTTCCCAATCCCGGAAAACCCTGCCACTAACATCATTTCACTCTTGCCTCGGGAGGAATCTTCTCGACCTGGAGTCTTGCCAGCAACCCGGTCAAAAGCCCCTAGTAAGGCCTCAACTTCCCTGGCGCGACCATAAAGTTTCTCGGGAATCACGAAGCGATCGCAAATATCCTGAGTGCCTAACTCAAAAGGTTCAACCCTACCAGTTTCTTGCCATTGAGATAAGCAAGTCTCCAGGTCATACTTCAATCCCAAGGCACTTTGATAGCGGTCTTCAGCATTTTTCGCCATCAGTTTGCTAATCATGTCCGAGACAATGGTGGGAATATCAGGATTAATAGTATGGACGAATGGTGGCTGCTTAGCAATATGGCAGTGAACCAACTCCATTGGGTCTGTGCTAGGGAAGGGTAACTGTCCCGTCAGGAGTTCGTAGAAGGTGATTCCCAAACAATAGAAGTCGCTGCGGTAGTCAATGCCCCGATTCATCCGTCCAGTTTGTTCCGGAGACAAGTAAGCTAGAGTTCCTTCCAGGACATTAGGACTTTGAAGTACCTGAGTTTCCCTTGGCAGTAGAGAAGCAATACTAAAATCAATCAGTTTGACTTGTTTAGTATCCGGGTTAATTAGGATGTTGGCAGGTTTAATATCTTTGTGAATGACTCGGTTGCGATAGAGTCCATCCAGGATGGATGCAATTTGAAGAGCAATGTGGAAAAATTCCTTTAGAGACGTTAATTTTAAGCTTTCTAGATTAGAGCAATAGGTCTTGAGGGAAATACCACCAACATCCTCCATCACCAAACCATAGGCATTGCGGTAGTGTTTTAAACTGTAGGGTTTGACGATGCCAGGTATATCAAGGTTTTTGGCAATAGTATATTGATTACGAAACTGCACCAGTTCACCAAACCTGGGATATTCACTTAAAAGCAGTTTGATCACAACTGGTTTTTGGTCTGACTCACGAATTCCTTGATAAACTAAGGTTCTAGAACCGGAATAGATAATCTCGGTCATTTGATAGCCAGTCAGTGTCACCATAGTGCTGCTCATAGTTATCTAGTCTTGATCACAGGTTCAGGTACCAGATGAGAAGTTTGAGATGATTTCTCTTCCGGAACAGGGATTTTTTCCCACTGTGACTAGTCTTCCCAAAAACAGCCATCTAGAATCGATTAGGCAAAGGCAAAAGGCAAAAGCGATGCAGCGCGGTCTTGGGGGTTTCCACGGGGCTTACAAGGTGCGGAAGCAAGTTCCGCACACAGCCCCTCCCCATGAGCGACTGCATCAAGACGGCAAAAGGCAAATTTATTTCCCGGACTCCCTACTCCCTACTCCCTACTCCCTGCTCCCTACTCCCTACTCCCATTAACCCAAAACTAAAGTACCTCACCGAATTGAAAACACTATATATGACAACTAAGGCAAACAGCTTTTTAGGATTAGTGATTGGCAATTCTCGGCTACATTGGGCTTGGTTTGTGGATAACACCCTGAAAAAAGCCTGGGATACCAACCATCTAACCCCAGCAATTGTAGAGCAGTTAATCAAGGACTGGACGTCTAATGTAATGTCAGGGGAAATTTTCCCAACCCAGTTAGCAGCTCAGGGATTAGACCCATCCAAGCCATTACCCCTTTACATCGCTTCAGTAGTACCTGCCCAAACAGCACTCTGGCAAAACTATTCCGATATTACAATATTGACCCTGGAAGATTTACCCCTTTCGGGACTATATCCCACCCTAGGCATTGACCGCGCCTTGGCCGTATTTGGTGCTGGTCACAGGTATAGTTATCCAATTTTAGTTATTGATGCTGGTACTGCTCTAACCTTTACTGGGGCTAACCAAAACCTACAGCTAATCGGAGGAGCTATCTTGCCAGGATTGGGATTACAGTTACAGTCTCTAGCACAAAACACTGGAGCATTACCCGCCATTGAACTACCAGCTCAGTTACCAAAGCGTTGGTCACTGGAGACATCAGAGGCAATGGCAAGTGGTGTTGTTTATACAGTATTGGCTAGTATCCGGGATTTTATTGAGGATTGGCAAAGGCAGTTTCCCAACACTCCGATTGCTCTGACTGGCGGCGACTCTGAACAGTTAGTTACTTATCTCCAATCCCAATTTCCTGCCATAGCGGCTCAGATTATTGTTGATCCTTACTTAATCTTTTCGGGAATTTTGTCAGTAGTTGGTAGTTAATTGCTGCGGTGACTGTTGTGGGGAATGGGGAATTAGGCAACGGTAATATTACCTTCAAAATAGTCCTGTAACTGACGGTCATGGTCATGGCTGAGGTTTCCCTTAGGGATAGCTTCCGGTTCAAACGCCTTGACTTCACTAATTTCCAATACGTCCTGTATCTCGATAGTTCCGGTGACATCAGCTTCTACCAGAATACAGATAGAATGGACTCTGGGATCTCTTGCTGGTGCTGAGTAAACCCCAACTAACTGGCGAATCTTGATCAACTCCAGTCCGGTTTCCTCAAATAATTCCCGTTCGATAGTCGTTGGAATATCTTGACCCCAATTAACTATCCCTCCTGGTAGAGCCCACTTACCATTGTCACGACGTCGAACTAGCACAATGCGCCCATCCGGCAAGAGTGGAATGATGCTCGTACCGGTAATAGGGTGTCGAAATATAATCCCGATAACGGTTTGGACAAATTGCCATAATCTTCTCATGTGATGATAGGGCTATGAAGTGTGTGTGTTAGTTTTACTGACTGCTATGATAGACATTATGGATGCAAGTTCGGTAACGTCAGTGATTGAAAAGTCCATTGTGATGCAATTCAACGTTGAACGTCTGAGTAGTTAACAGCTAGGAGCCTAGGGAATACCTAACCGGTTCACGGGCGAATCACTTCTGGTTAAATCTCTGTCTTGATGCAAAGCGCTCATGGGGTGGCCTCCTTTGACCGCACCGGTAGTCGCTCATGGGGTGTCCTGCTTTGATAGCGCTGCATCAATGTCATAACCTGGGTAGATATGCACCAGTGCTTCGCCCTCTCACCGACCTTCATCTGAATATTTTCGATCAGATGGACAACTCTAAATGACTATATACATTGGCAACCTAGATTATCAGGTTACCTCTGAAAACTTACAGGAAGTATTTCAGGAGTATGGTACAGTATCAAAAGTAGCAGTTCCTAAAGATAGGGAAACAGGTCAAGGGCGTGGATTCGCTTTTGTTGATATGGGGACACCGGATCAGGAAGATTCGGCTATTGCTGATCTAGATGGTGCAGAATGGATGGGACGTGCTATGCGCGTCCGTAAAGCTAGACCAAAAAATAACGACAACGACAACAATCGCGGAAATCGTAGTCGCAGTGGGTTCTAGAAACACTAGGCTTCGAGGACAATCAAGAAGTCTGGCGCGCGAAAACTAACCATTTTCCTTTCCCGTGGGTGACATGGGAATCTTAAATAAACCAAGCTGAATTTAGTGTAAGACTTGGGATTTGATAGTGTTTTTGTTTTTTTATCAATGAGGTAAACATGGCAAAGCGCCGCAATCTAAAAAAGGAAAAGGCGCAGCGGAATCAAGCTTACGCCCGTAAGTTTCGGAAATCCAAGCGTAATACGGGCCGTTTTTCCAAAAATAGACGGTACGGTACTAAACCTCCTAAGTCGGAGGAAACAACAGCAGAAAATAATGAGGATAATAATTACCAAGGTGGTACTGGTGCGATGTAATGAGTCAGTTATCAGCTGATTCCTGATATTCCCATAAGTAACTACCCTAGTTGATTAACTACTGTCCTTCGCGTAGCGTAGCCCTTCGGGCTACACTACGCGAACGAGAAGATCTAAGATTAGAGATAAATTAGCGATCAATCATTATTTCAATTTAGGCGATCGCATGCATCCTGAATCCCTCGCCTAACCTGGTCAAAACCAGTGCCACCATAACTATTCCGACGAGCGACGACTTGAGTCGGGGCAATGGCTTGATAAATATCTTCTGCAAAGGCTGGATGCAACGCTTGCCACTCTTCGAGGCTCAAATCCTTCAGTAACTTCCCAGAGGCCAAACAACCTCTGACCACCTTACCCACCAGATTGTAGGCTTCCCGAAACGGAACTCCTTTTGAAGCTAAATAGTCAGCGACATCGGTAGCGTTAGAGAAATCTTCAGTAACTGCTGATGCTATACGTTCGGCACGAAATTCTAACCCTTCCTGCAAGAGAATGGTCATGGCTTCGAGACAGGCTTTGATAGTGTTAACGCTATCAAACAGTGCTTCTTTGTCTTCTTGCAAGTCTTTGTTGTAAGCCAAAGGTAGCCCTTTCATCAAAACTAACAACCCTTGTAGATGACCAAAGACACGACCAGTCTTACCTCGTACCAGTTCGGGAACATCAGGATTTTTCTTTTGGGGCATTATGCTCGAACCAGTAGCACAACTATCACAGAGGGTAACAAAGCCAAATTCCTGAGATGACCAGAGAATGATTTCTTCTGAAAATCGGCTCAGATGTACCATGATCAAACTGGCAGCACAGAGGAATTCAATGGCAAAGTCGCGATCGCTTACTCCATCGAGGCTGTTACCATAAATTCCTTCAAAATGCAAGGTTTTGGCGGTATGATGTCGGTCAATGGGGAAGGTGGTCCCTGCTAAGGCTCCACAACCGAGGGGTGAGATATTCACCCGCCGTCGGATTTCCCCTAAACGCTGCCAGTCCCGCTCTAGCATTTCTACGTAAGCTAACAGGTGATGGGCTAAACTGACTGGCTGAGCCCGTTGCAGGTGAGTATAGCCAGGAATCAGAGTTTCAACATGAGCTTTGGCCAGATTGAGCAAGACCTGTTGGAAGTTACGTAACTGGCTACGAATCTGATCAATCTGCTCCCGGAGGTAGAGTCGGGTATCCGTACCAACTTGGTCATTACGCGATCGCGCTGTATGTAGCTTCTTGCCAACATCACCCACAAGTTCAGTTAGGCGGCGTTCTACAGCTAAGTGTACATCTTCAGCCTCAACACCAGGGTTAAATTTTCCTTGGTGGTATTCTGAGAGGATTTGTTCTAAGCCAGCTACTAGCTGCTGAGCTTCCGACTCAGAAATAATGCCAGTATCGGCAAGCATCTTGGCATGAGCCACAGAACCAGTAATGTCATATTCAATCAGTTCTATGTCAAAGGCGATACTGGCATTGAAGCAAGCAATTGCTGGATGTAACGCTGATTCAAATCGCTGACTCCAGGTTTTTTGCTCAGTCACAGTTTTGGAAACAAGATAAAGGACAAAAGACTAGTTCAAAGACTAGTTAAACGAAATTAGGTTTAGTTAAACGAAGTTAGATTTCTGAATAAGTAACCAACAACTAAACCAATCACGAGGGCCGCAGCTTGACCAGAATCAATAAAGTTTTGCCACGCCGTCTTGATTTGACCAAGTACATCTGGATCTTCAATAGTTTGAGCCAAAACTAGCCCATCGATGGGTAACTGAGAGTTCAGCCATCCCAATACATCCGTCCAATCGCTAATGCATAAGTACGGAACGATAACTGTTTGTATGCCTAGAATCACCATTGGTATGATTTCCTATAGCTTAAATCTTTTAGTCAAACCTTGATTTTACCTGCATTACGACCAGTGTCATATCATCTCCGTTAGTTGTTGTACCAGTAAAACGCTGCACTTGCTCAAATAGGTAATCTAAAATTTCCTGAGCAGTATAACTATGTTCACAGGCCCACTGGAAGCTTTGGGTTAGATTGTCCTCATCAAAGCGATGGCCATTGAGATTGGCTGCCTCGGTCACCCCATCAGTGTAGTAAATAATGGTGTCCCCTGAATCTAGCTGCACTTGAGAGTCTTCGTATTGAGAATCAACTTCTAAACCAATCAACATCCCTGCGGTATCCAAGGGTTTGATAGAACGGGTTGATGCCTGCCACAACAAGGGGGGATTGTGAGCAGCATTACTATAGGACAAAATCTTGGTTTTGGGGTCGTACTCAGAATAAAACAAGGTAACGAACCGATGGGAATTTTCCAAGTCAACATACATAACCCGGTTCAAGTGTTCGAGAATGCGTGCAGGGGAGTGACCGTTTAGTACTTCTGCTCGCAGCATTCCCCTGGTCATAGTCATAATCAACCCAGCTGGAACCCCTTTTCCCATCACATCACCAATCACAATGCTCCAAGGTAAATAAGCACTGTGGTCATCATGATGACCATCCCGGGAGTTTTTCGGTCCGAGCTGGTCGTAGTTGGTGGGAATGAAATCGTAGTAGTCACCTCCGACACGGTTAGCGGTTTTACAGAAAGCCGCTAATTCCACTCCTTCAATTTCAGGGCATTGGCGCGGTAGTAGGCGGATTTGGATATCGGCACCAATTTCTAACTCTCGATCTAAGCGTTCTTTATGGCGTAGCTCAACTTTAAGTTCATCATTAGCGATCGCTACTGCAGTTTGGTCAGCCACTAACCTTACCAACTTCTGTCGTGTCGGTGTCCAGTTATATTGTGGGTCATGGCTAAAGATATACAAATGTCCTTGTTCAGCATTTTTAAGCAGAATTGGAAGACTAAACAGTTGGATATTGGGTTCAAGATAATCCCTCAAGAGTTGATCAAAGGATGCCTGAAGCAGTTTCAAAGAAGTTGGTGTCTGGTTAGAATTCCCCCCTTGGCCATTAGGACTTGTGACTTGGTGGGTGGTCTTTTCTATGGCTTTACGAATAGTCTGACCCACCTGAGGGTTCTGGTAGTGTAGGTCAGAGCGTTGTACCTGACCATCTCGATTGAACAAGATTAAAGCTCCCCCATCGGCATCACTTACCCGTGCTGCCATTAGAGGAATTAACTCTAAAAACTGATTGAGATTGTTGAAGCTGCGTAAGGCAAACCCCAATGAGCTTAACAAATCTTGAACCTTGTGCTGTTCTCGATAAAGACGTGCCACCAGTTCTTTGAGGGTGGACACAGGGTTTTTCTTAGCACCAGCATAGGAGTTGGTGCTATTGGTTGAACTTGAGGGTTGGTGGGGAATGGGCAGTGCTGTCATTGCATCAGGTGTTAGGAGCGTTACCAGTTATGCTGCACAAACCATCAGGTTAATCAGGAGTTAGAACAGATGTCTACTCAGGTTTTGTCAAGCAGCTGTTGCTGAAACTGTTGACCTGTGAAGCCTACGATGGCTGACCCTGGATCTTCACGGTAGTTTTGCTTTGGTATTGATTCAACCATGTAGGATAACTAGCGCAACAGTATGGCATCCTACAGTAGCACTGATTGCCATTTTTAGCTATTCCAAAAGTCCCAACCAATTATTCCAACTGACCTGATTTGTCTAATGATAGCCCTAATTACACTCAATGTTATTCCGGGAATCTTCTGAGTGCTGAGGGCTGATGCATTAATTAATAGCAACCGATGATTCCACGTTTCAAAAATTTCTTTATCATACTAGTTTTATAGGAATAGTTTATTCAGTTAACTGATAAATAAGTTTATTAGTACTACTGAAGCGGCATCTCTGTTAGGAATTTCCTCCAGACGATTGCGACAACTCCTGAGCTCTGGCCGGGTCAGAAGTGCTTATAAAACCGGTAAATTCTGGATTATTCCCCTGTTTAACAAGTTCGGCGAGAATTCCCACTTATCAAGCGATAGCTTAGCGTGGGATGAAAGCCAGGTTAGGTGATGGGGCATCGAACCCCATCACCTAATATCAGTCAGGTCTGTCCTGATTCTGAACATATTCTTTGAGTTGCTCAACGGTAACGCCTCCACAACTAGCAATAAAGTAGCCACCAGTCCAGAACACTTTTTTTGAATAAAACTTGTTTACTTGATCGGGAAATTCTTTACGTAGGTATCGACTGGAAACGGTCTTGAGATTATTGATTAGTTTACTCAGCTGAGTCTGGGGATTGTATTGGATCAATAAATGAACGTGATCCGTTTCACCATTGAACTCGATCAAAATACCTTCCCACTTAGACATTAGTTCTGAAAATATTGATTCTACGCGAGTTAACATCTCCCCTGTGAAGACTTTACGCCGGTATCTTGGCACCAACACTAAATGAGCCTTTAAGTTTGAAACGCCTCTGGCGCGGTGGATATCATCGTTATACATCTGTTGACACTAAATTCTTCTGTGCTATAATAGCACTAATAGACATCTCCAATAATCTGTAATCAAGTCGCAGCAATCAACCTAAGGGGATC
>WTKN01000338.1 GCA_011524395.1 Moorena sp. SS36440bin_2 | reverse complement strand
TAAAACCTAAAACCTAAAACCTAAAACCTAAAACCTAAAACCTAAAACCTAAAACTTTGTACCTCATGGGTATAATACTTGCTATAATTATTTAGGATTGCTATCATTAGCATCAATTTAATTTTCATGCAATATTGCCCTAACTGTCATCAAAATTTCTCCCAGTTTATTTTTACCACTACCATCAGCACCACAACCCCAGTAATAATCTATGGGTGAATTCTCAACAATTAGCTGATCACCTGTAGCAAGTAATAACTGGCGAAGATCACCATGGGTTTCAAATTTTCGTAGCACTCCTCGCTGCATAATATCATCTTTGACTTTTTCCCAATCATCACGAAGAGTATGAGAGCGGTCGCGTCCCATTTTTGCTGCTTCCTTTGGTGTTTTTGCCTCACGGATTTTGTCATACCAATAGGAATCAGTGGTCACAAATTTTTGGGCTTGGAAGAAATGCTCACTAGTAGCCCACCACAATTCATCTAGCTCAAAGCCATGTCGGGAGAAGTTGGAAAAACAACCATAGGGTTTTTGGCGAGTACCGTAAAAATAGATTGTCATAATTATTGCTGAATAATGATAATGCTGACCACTCAGCCAGGTGGAAACCTCAAGGTTTTATGGAACCTAAAACCATAGTTCCTGGATTTTATCGATGGTTAAATTTTATGGTTTAAAAGTTGATAAGCTAAGGTTTGATGATTGAGGTTTAAGGGTTAAATGTTAACCTTTGACCTTTAAATTTATCCGAAGATGGAGTCGGATTTGAACCAACACTTCATGAACCAAAATCATGTGCCCTACCATGAGCTATCCATCTTACTTAAAAACCATAAATTTAGAGATTTTCGAGTGACCAGCACCTATCACCATTTTAATCGGGAATTTCGATCATTGTTCTGGCATTGCTGATCGAGAGTACTCGATCAACTGTTGACTTGAACTGTTCAATAAAGGTTTGTCGTCTTTCAAGTTCTTCAGCTAGGTTAGTTGGATCCAGTAGTTCAACCCCTTCTCTAGCTAGAAAGCTATCTGACAAGGATTGATACTTTTGTGAACCAACCGATGCATTCTGCCCTAGCACTTCCAGAGCGAGTTTATCAAGTCTTTCTTTGACTCGTGCTTGTGCCGTCTTATAGTGATTCAGGGTTTTACTATATGCTGACTGCATAGTACCGATAACTGCTTCATAATACCTGATAAACATCTTCATCTCAATGGCTTCTGCCACAGTCATCTCTTGGTCAGCAATCGTCACCATTGTAGACGCATTGGATAAGACAATTACTCTCTTGAACGTCCGTCGTCTGGAAATCAGGGCATCCACTTTTTGCAAAGCCGCTTTAGCTTTTATCTCATAATCTTCTCGTGATTTGAAGCCTGTTGGCACTTGACCAACTTCAACCACATAAATTAAAGTATTGTTGTCCAAAGCTGCTCTGGCTGAGTCAATCCGTTTTTCCAGCAAGGTCAACTCTGCTAGAGCATCTGTGACAGTCATAGTTGTCATTTTATCCTCCTTATCTCTTCATTGGTATCTCCTAGCTAATCACTTGTAAAGCCTGCTGTTAGTTAAATTATTAGGTAAACATTGATATAAAAAGGGAACAGGTAACAGCGGATCTGGGAACAGGTAACAGTAGTAAATAGATCGGACTATTTTTCCTGTTCTTACAAACTAGCAAGAGTATTTATGATATATTTATAAATATTAGATTTAGGTAAATCGTTACTTGTTATATTTAATTGGTTACTTTATAATTTGAAATTGACGAACTCCTTTCAATAATAAATATTCAACTATAAATGATATAAAATCATGCCTGCAAATTGGTGGCAGGGGTGAGAATTGCACTCACTGATTTCCAGGTTATGGGCCTGGCGAGCCTACTGTTGCTCCATCCCTGCGATACCCCTGACTGGATTTGAACCAGTAACACCTAGGTTCTAAGCCTAGAGCCTCTGCCAATTGGGCTACAGGGGTTTGGATCCGAGGGGCAGAATTTCCGCTTATGACCAATTGACTGTTGGTCAACTGGACTAAACCAAACTGCGCCACATCTGGATAATTGGTACTCCCGACAGGATTTGAACCTGTAAAAAAACTAGAATCTCGGTCTAGTGCGTCTACCAATTCCGCCACGGGAGCGTATACCCCTGGCAGGATTTGAAGCTGCAAGACACTCATTCTGGGGGAGTGATGTCTTCCAATTGCATCACAGGGGTAAAGTCGGGGTGACAGGATTTGAACCTGCGACATCTTGCTCCCAAAGCAAGCGCGCTACCAAACTGCGCTACACCCCGTTAGTACTCCTGGTGGGAGTCGAACCCACAACTGACCGTTTTTAAAACGGTCGCCTCTGCCAATTGGGCTACAGGAGCATAATTTGATACCAAGTTGCTATCAAAATTGATTTGAAAAGTTATTTGGGTTGAAGGTTAAGGGGTTGAAGGTTGTTCGCCTTTGGCGTCCAAAGTAGCTTAGGTGGTTTGGTTGAAGTTTACAACCGGTTAACCTTCAACCGGTTAACCTTCAACCGGTTAACCTACCCTACACCGAACGCCAAAGGCGAACAACCGGTTAACTTTCAAAAATAGAATGCCGGAGTTGGACTCGAACCAACCTCTCCGTGATTCAGAGTCACGGCGACTTGCCAATCGTCCATCCGGCATTGAGCACTTGCAATTAGCTTGTGACAGCCCCCCAAGGTCGGCATCGAACCGACGACCTCTCGCTTTTCAGGCGAGCGCTCTACCCAACTGAGCTACCGGGGGATACAAAGGAGAAATATGAAACCCCTCCTGACTGCCCTGGCAGGGATCGAACCCGCGACCATCGAGTTAACAGCTCGCTGCTCTTCTAACTGAGCTACAGGGCATTGATCGTGCCGACGGGGATCGAACCCGCAATCACCTGCTTGAAAGGCAAGCGGCTTAACCAAATTTGCCTACGGCACGGGAGCGCGGAGACTGAGATTTGAACTCAGATCAACGGTTTTGGAGACCGTCATGTTGCCAGTTACACCATCTCCGTAGGTCGCAGCGGCGGGACTTGAACCCGCACCCACCTGGTTATGAGCCAGGTGCTCTACCGTTGAGCTACACTGCTATGTCACTGATTGGAGCAGGATTTGCACCTCCAATGCGATTAAAAGCGACTGCAAAGAGCGAGGCTGACGGGAATCTAACCCGCGACTTCCTGTTCGACAGACAGGCGCTCTGACCATCTGAGCTACAGCCTCAGGACTTGAGCAGTTTATCCGTTCGACTTTAGATCAATCTTTTAGATAAATCTTTGGGTTCACTCTGTGGGGAATCAACCCAAGGGTCCATCCCCACGTGATGAGCAAACACGGTGATATCCAAACATGAATCAAAAGGTATGTTACATATTTAGTTGTCAAGGTTCCGTGTAAGCTTTGGGATTCGAGCGTTTTGACTCTTTCCTCTGCGCTATGTTTTTATACTACAAAAATACTACAAACGGTGTCAAGGGTTTGGGCAAACTTTTTTTGGAA
Organism: Moorena sp. SS36440bin_2; assembly: GCA_011524395.1. Lineage (GTDB taxonomy): Bacteria > Cyanobacteriota > Cyanobacteriia > Cyanobacteriales > Coleofasciculaceae > Moorena. Next base: position 15,077 of record WTKN01000338.1, on the reverse strand, counting down.
ATTTTTAGCACTTATGTGGATAGCCGCCACAAATCCTATAGTGTAGTGTTTTAATATAAAACACTACACTATATGTATAGTTAAGTAGGTGAATCATAACTGCTAGAGGAGCAACGGATGGTTTAACCGATTTAAGGTGTTTGATATTAATACAAGTAGCAAAAGCTGTTGTAGTTAACTTTTAGGTGCGACCCGTGGCGAATTTAATGCTTAATAGTAAGAGCGCACCTTTGCCTTTTGCCTCTTGCCTCTTGCCTTGCCCGTAGCACTATATGATGTACAGACAGTGCAATAGAAGAATGAGCAACAACCAAGAATGCATTTAGATCCCCTAGTCCCTAATTCTTTGTTGAATCTTTTGCAACTGGCTAGTCCCGTACTACCAGTGGGTGCTTACGGCTATTCTGAGGGTTTAGAAACGTTAGTTGATATTCGTGTGATTCATAACCAGACTACTCTGCACCAGTGGCTAGAGCATCAACTGTGCTATGGAGCCATTCGATTAGAGGCTTATGTGATGGTGCGAGCTTACGAAAGTTATGGCAAAGGGGATTTAGAGGGTTTGAACTACTGGAATGCTTGGGTAAGTGCTGCTAAGGAAACGTCTGAATTGCGATCGCAAAGTTGGCAGATGGGTAACTCGTTGATGCGGTTACTGCTGGATTTGCACCCACCCAGTGAAACTATTGTCCAGACAAGGGATGTAACCTCTGAACACAATGTAATTTCTCTAAACGATGTGGCATCAGCTCTGGGTAAACCCTGTAATTATGCGATCGCGTTTGGAATTGGGGCTGCTCACTGGCAGATTGACATTACACCCACAGTCTTAGGTTACTTACATAGCTGGGCATCTAATGTCATCGGTGCTGGGGTCAAATTGATTCCCCTTGGTCAAACCGTTGGTCAACAGCTACTACTCGGACTCAACCATAGACTTACTCTGAGCACCGAAGATATTTTAACTTTGACGGATGAAAAATTAAGTAGCTGTGGCTGGGGATTAGCCCTGGCAAGTATGGCTCACGAAACTCAGTATACACGATTATTTCGCAGTTAATTCTTTTGAAAATAAATAATCCTTTGTTTAAAGACTTAATAAAGTTAGTTAGATTTTGTTGCTGATATTACTGAGAGATGCTACATTTGCATGTTAGCAAAGTATACTACGACAATTAGCGGATCTTAATCCTGATCTATAGTTATTATTAAGACAGTATAACTTTAGTTAAAGTTTAATTAAATAACCCTTAATTAAGGTTAAATTTTAAGGTAAAATTAAGCGTAATCAGGTACTAATTTCTATTGAATTCGACTAACCGAGTTTTGCTTATGGTTAGTGAAACTCGATAATGGTGCATCTCTACAACCCTGGATTGAATTGTCTGCTAACATTACAAGTTTGGTGCATTTATACAAAACCAGGATTTACGCAAAACTGGGATAAAAACCCTATAATTTTTAAAGCATATACAAATATAGTGGCTGCGTAAGTTCTGAAAACTATACACAATATCAGGATTAAAAATCCTAGCTATTAGGTCTTAGGTATCTACGTATTAGGGTATTATTACAGGGGAAATTTAAAACCTCCGTTCTAATATAGGCGCTAAAAAACTAGGATTATAACTTGTTAACTAGTAATTAGTAATTATTAGTTAATAGTTACTAATTACTAGTGGCATTGCTATATATCCATAGAGACACCAATGACGACTCAAAAAGTATTGACCACCGAAAAACTGGCACAACAGATTCAAGCTTGCGCAAAGGCGCAATTGACTGGTCGGTTGGAGATTGAAGATCCCCAAGGTCAGCAGTGGACTCTTTTTTTCCACTTCGGTCGTTTGACTGGGGGTGCTAGTAAAATGCATCCCATTCGCCGTTGGTGTCGGCAGTTGTCTGTACACTGCCCAGAACTATCAGCTGATCCTGTGTGTCAGGGGTCACCAGCTCAGCCGGTCTATTGGGATTACAAATCTCTAGCAGAACTAGTAAGACAGGGGAAAGTTCCGCTCAAACAGATGAGATCAGTTGTTGTTGGCAACTGTACCGAAATAGTCTTCGATATCATCCAACGACAGGAAGAACTCCGCTGTGCTTCATCAGAGCAATTAACTTACAGGCAGATTCCTCAAGAGACTATTGATTCAACCTCTGATTCAACCTCTGATTCAACTTTTGATTCAAGGTTGGTAGTCATTCGAGCTTCACAAATTTGGCAACAGGCAATGCTGGCTTGGGAGCCTTGGCAACAGGCTGGTTTGGTAAATATTTCGCCAAATTTGGCTCCGGTGATCTGGGATGCTGACAAATTGCGACAGCAGACCTCATTACTTGCCTACCACAACCTGACTACCTTAGTGGATGGCGATCGCACTTTGAGGGATTTAGCTCTGACGTTGAAACAGAATCTTTTGGCTTTGACCCAATCAATCATGCCCTATATCAGATTACAGGTCATGGGTCTGATCTCCGTTGGAGACTTCCGCTGTGATACTCACTTTAATAAAGCCACTAACCCAATGCCAGAAACTGCTAGAAGGAAAGGAGGACCAATTCAGACATTACCAGCTAGTCCTTTGGTAGTTTATATCGAAGACAGCCAAATTGATCGGCTAACCATGAGTCAAATTCTTGCCAATGCTGGCTATCGATTTATCAATGTTCAAGACCCGATCAAAGCCTTGCCGACCTTGCTAAAACACAAACCACAGCTGATCTTCTTGGATTTAGTCATGCCGGTTTTAAACGGCTATGAAGTCTGTGCACAAATTCGTCGGGTTTCGGTGTTTCAAGACACGCCAGTGATTATGGTCACCAGTAATGACGGCATTGTAGACCGAGTGCGGGCAAAGATGGTCGGTTCTACGGATTTTTTAGCAAAGCCTATTACTCGGTCAAAGGTATTGACAATTATACAAAGGCATCTCGGAGTTACTCGTAATATCCTGTCCGGTTGAATAATTACTTTAATAGTTTAGCAAAGGTAACAGCGGGTCTGGAAACATAAAACAAAATTTTTCACAACTAATCCACGATACCTATTATTTTTTTACTCAATTATTACTCTTATATTTTTACAGTTAGTTATAGCAAAGTATTATTAAAGTTATTAAGTACCTAAACAAAATTAATTTCCTACTATGAATCTCTGTAAACCTTACATCGTAAGGCTTTGAGTTTTGCAAAATGTGTAATTAATTTTGTGCACCTGCTTAAATAATAATAGAGTAAAATAAAATTATGACGACAGTCCTTTTGGTTGAAGATAGCTTGACAGAAAATGAGATGCTAAGTTGTTACCTCAGAGAAGCTGGTCTCAAGGTAGTTAGTGTCACTAGTAGTGAGGATGCCCAGATCAAACTCCAGTCCCAGACACCAGATGTGGTGATTCTTGATGTTATTTTGCCAGGACAAAGCGGGTTTGAACTGTGCCGGGAACTCAAGACTAATTCCAAAACCCAAACCATCCCAGTGGTGATTTGCTCAACTAAAGGAACTGATGCCGACAAACTTTGGGGTTCAATGCTGGGAGCTGATGCCTATTTATCTAAACCGATAGACCAGCAAGAACTAATACAAACAATCCATAAATTGTTAGGCATTAGGTATTAGGTATTAGGTATTAGGTATTAGGTAATGTTAAACTCCCTTGACCCACTGGTAACACAAACCAATCTTGACCTACTCAACTTAGATCCACTAACCCCAGAAACCCGAGTGCGGTTGCTGCGTTTTCCTCTTGGCAAACAGGACAATATTCTGTTGCCCCTAGAGCAGATTACGGAAATTATCAGGGTGAATGTGCCAGACATTCTACTGGTACCGGAAATGCCCAGTTGCATTTTGGGAATTGGTAATTGGCGCTCAGAAATGCTCTGGTTGGTAGACCTAAACCAGCTGTTTGGCTATCCACCTTTGTCGGAGCAAGGGCAAGTTTCGGTATCTCCTGTGGCAATAGTGGTTGAGGTCAATAACCAGTCTGTGGGTTTGGTGGTGTCGGAAGTCAATGATATTGAGTTACAGGAATTGGAGCAACTCCAGCCAGCGACTCCTGGCTTATTTCGTCAATCGCTACTGCCTTTTCTCTTAGGTTACTTACCTGGGAATGGCGGTCCAGTCTTGGATGTCACGGCTATTACTAAGTGTCCCCTATGGCAGACACATCAAGCAGGGGAGTCTTGGGGAGGGGAGTCTTGAGGTTTTTCGACTTAGGCTCCTCGGAGATCTGGCAATTGATCAGGGCAATCATCAGGAGTTTTGATCAACCAAATCAATCCCATCAAACCAATGATGACTGGTTGACAAGCTTGTCACTAACTCTGCCCATTGAAGAGTCGATTGGCAGGGTTACTACCGACTCGATTGCCTCTGAGATGCCATCATGGTCGGCAATTTTCCCTAAACCAGATGTTGAAAAAACCCAAACTATAACTATGCCACAATTTGATCAATCTGAGGAAATACTCAGTTCTAAGTCCCAACTTAATCAATCATCAAGTAATGGCAATGGCAAAGGGACACCTACCGGGTTGAAGTTCCACCTAGCCGTGGATATTGAGCAACACTGCAAGGGTGAGCGGCAGTGGTTATTCCACCTGGCCACCCAGATGCGCAAAGCAGAAACTAGTGATGCCCTGTTGAGCACCACAGTGACTGAGGTATGTCAGCGTTTACGGGTAGACCGAGCCTTGATTTTTCGCTTCCAGTCGGAGAATCGGGGTACGGTGCTAGTTGAGTCAATGGTGGGTGGCTATACTCCCAGCCAAGGGGAGTACCTGCCGGTGATTGCTTTTGGAGCAGAGCATCGCTCAGTCTACGAGCAACAGGAAGTTGTAGCCCTTAATGATATTAATGACCGGGCTCTGAGTCCGTTTCAACTCCAACTGCTGGAACGATTCCAGGTCAAAGCTAGCTTAAGTCTACCGATTTTGCTCGATGGACAATTGTGGGGCTTACTGGTGGTGCAAGAATGTTCTGGTTCCCGGGAATGGCAGGAAACTGACATTAGTCTGCTCTACCAAGTTGTTACTGAACTGAGGCTGAGTCTACAGCCAGTGGAATCGAGTACCCGACGGCGAGAGCAGGTTAAGCAGGAAAAGGTCTTAGCTCAAATCTTGGCCACAATTGCACCGTCTTCTGATCCCGAGATTGCTCTGGCCAACATTTGTGAAGAACTACGCCTGTTTTTCAAGGCGGATCGGGTAGTGGTGTATCGCTTCAATCCTGACTGGAGTGGTGAATTTGTGGCTGAGTCGGTTGCCGATGGTTGGGTGAAGCTGCTCGAAGACCAAAAGCAAAATCCTAACCTGACATCAGCAGATATATTGTCCTCTAAGCGCTGTACCGTCAAGCAAATCGGATCCGTGGCCAGCCCCAAGACCGATACCTATTTAAAGCAGACACAAGGGGGCAGCTATTTCAAAGGTCAGCAGGTAGAGCGAGTTGACGACATCTATGCCGCTGGTTTTTCTCAGTGCTACATTGAAACCTTAGAAAAATACCAGACCAAGGCTTACATTATAGCCCCAATCTTTAATGGTGAAAACCTTTGGGGCTTATTTGCCGTTTACCAGAACTCTCGCCCTCGGCGCTGGCAAGATAGTGAGATGATGCTGCTGTCATTACTCAGTGACCGTCTCAGTAGTATTCTCAAGCAATTGGACATTACAGCCCAGCTAGATGAGACATCGGAGCAACTGGATATTGCTGTTCAGGGGGAAAAAATAGCAAGTCGCTTGCTTGATAAGATGCTTAAAAGTTCCGACTGGAACAGTGTTTTCCAGACTGCTACTGAAGAAATCCGGCAGCAGCTGAAGTGCGATCGCGTCGCTGTCTATCGCTTCAATCGAGACTGGAGTGGTGAGTTTGTGGCTGAAGATGTGGCACACGGTTGGATACCGTTAGTTGAATCAAGTATTAAAAAAGTCTGGCGCGATAGCTATTTGGAGGACACCCAAGGCGGTAGGTATCGCCACAATGAAACCTTAGCCGTTGATGACATTTACAAGGTTGGTCACGATCAATGTCACATTGACCTATTGGAGCAATTTCAGGCTAAAGCTTATGTGATTGTACCAATTCTGCAAGGGCAAACTTTGTGGGGTTTACTCGCAGCTTACCAGAACAATGGCCCTCGTCACTGGCAGAAAATCGAGGTGGGTATACTGGCTCAGATGGGCCGACAATTTGGGGTTGGTCTCCAGCAAACGGAGTATGTTGAGCAACTGCGAGCACAATCCAAGCAACTGCTATTGGCTGCAGATCTAGACAAATCAGCCGTTAAAGTCATCAACAAGATCCGCCAATCTCGGAAACTGGATACTATTTTCAAGACCACTACCATAGAAATCCGTAAGCTCCTGATGGCTGACCGGGTGGGTCTGTTTCGCTTTGACCCTGAGTCCGGTTATAACGATGGAGAGTTAGTCTCTGAAGATGTGGTCAATGGGTACGATGCTATCCTCGGTAGCAAGGTTCACGACCATTGCTTTAGTGAACAGTATTCTGAGTATTATGTTGAAGGGAAAGTACACGCAATTGATGATATCTACAATGGGGGGCTGACCGATTGCTACATTGAGCTGCTAGCTCAGTTTCAAGTCCGGGCTAACCTAGTGGTGCCATTGCGTAAAGGGCCTCAACTATGGGGATTTTTATGCATTCACCAATGCAGTAAGCCCCGTCAATGGCAGGAGTATGAGATTGATTTTGCCAAGCAAATTGCCCTTCACTTTGAAGTTACCTTTCAACAAACAGAGTACCTAGCGCAAGTAGAGGCAAAATCTGCCCAGGTAGCTAAAATCGCACGGATGGAGCGAGCAGTAGTTGGAATTATCAACAAGATCCGTCAGTCTCGAAACCTGGATACCATTTTCAAGACAACCGCTATCGAAATTCGTAAGCTTCTTCAGGTTGACCGGGTGGGTGTATTTAAGTTTTACCCTAACTCTGGGTTTGATGATGGGGAATTGGTATCTGAGGATGTGACATCAGGCTACAATGCCATGCTAGGAATCAAAGTTAACGACCACTGCTTTGGTGAACAGTATGCCCCTCACTACACCGAAGGACGAGTGCAAGCGGTTGCTGATGTCTATAATGGTGGACTGAGCGATTGCCATATTGAACTGCTGGCTCAGTTCCAAGTCCGGGCTAATTTGGTTGTGCCCCTACTTCAAGGAGCTGATTTGTGGGGATTGTTGTGTATTCACCAATGTAGTAAGCCCCGTCAATGGCAGGAGGATGAGATTGATTTTGCTAAGCAGCTTGCTCTGCACTTTGGGGTAGCCCTACAGCAATTGAGCTACCTCGATCAAGTGGAGGCCAAATCCCATCAGCTTGCCCAAGCTGCTGTGCGGGAGAGAGTAGTAGCAAGCCTTAGTAACAATTTGTCCCAGTCTATAGATGTTTACAGTATCTTCCAGAGCATCACCAAAGAGTTGCGGCAAGTGTTGGGAGCTGACCGCGTAGTCATCTATCGCTTCAACTCCGACTGGAGTGGTGAATTTGTAGCTGAATCCCTTGCCCCTGGCTGGATTTCCCTAATCACTGAACAAGAAAGAGACGACCGCTTTAAGGTAGATACAACGGCTTCTGAGCGCTGCACGGTTACAACCCTCAGTGTTAATTCTCGTAATCATGTTGATACCTGCTTGCAAGAAACCCAAGGTGGCGAATTCGCCCGAGGTGAACGGTTTAAGCAGGTTGATGACATCTATGCCATGGGTTTTTCTCCCTGTTACATCAACACTCTGGAAAAATTCCAAACCAGGGCATATTTGATTATGCCAATTTTCCAAAGTGATAAGCTCTGGGGGCTGCTGGCGGCTTACCAAAATACAGGACCCCGTCAGTGGCAAGATACTGATGTCACCCTGATGCTCCAGATTAGTAATTCCCTGGGATTAGCCTTGCAGCGATCCCATTACCTAGATCAGTTACGAGCCCAATCTAGCCAACTCACCAAAGCAGCTCAAATTGCTCAGGGGGTAACCAAAATAGTTGGTAAGCTATTCCAGTGTCGGGAGGCAACGAAAATCTATGGTATCACAACCCAAGAAGTCCGGCAGCTGCTCAAATGCGATCGCGTAGCCGTGTATCAATTCAATCGAGATTGGACTGGTCAGTTTGTGGCTGAGGCAGTTGCCACCGGTTGGTTACCATGGGTGGGAGCGGATATGGAAGCTTTCTGGCCCGATACTTATCTACAAGACACCCAGGGCGGTCGGTATCGCAATCGTGAAAGCTTAGCAGTTGATGACATTTACACCTTTGGTTATTCTGAAGGTTACCTAGAAACCTTGGATCAATATGAGGTTAAGGCTTATATGCTGGCACCGATTTTTATCGAAGGAAGCTTATGGGGTTTACTGGGTACCTACCAAAATACTGGTCCTCGTAACTGGCAAGAGTTTGAACTCAACGCCCTGGCTCAGATTGGGGTGCAAGTAGGGGCAGCCCTGCAACAGGCTGAGTATCTGGAACAAATCCAGAACCAGTCCGAGCAGCTCACTAATTCAGCACAACGGGAGAAAGCCGACAAAGAAGCGGTACAGCGGGAGGTCATGCAGTTGCTGTCAGCAGTGCGACCAGCTCTAGAAGGAGACCTGACTGTCCGAGCTCCGGTAACCAACAATGAAGTAGGTACCATTGCTGATGCCTACAACAACACCTTACAAAGCCTGCGCCGGATCGTGACTCAAGTGCAGCAAGCCTCCAGGAAAGTTGCCCAAACGTCTGTTGATAGGGAATCCTCAATTGCCTTGCTCACAGCTCAAGCCCAGCAGCAATTTATGGCTCTTGGTGAAGCCTTAGAACAGATCCAAACCATGGTTAATTCTACAGACGCTGTTGGTCAGAGTGCTCAACAGGTAGAAGTGGCAGTCCAAACCGCTAACCAAACCCTCCAAGAAGGGGATGCAGCAATGAACCGTACTGTAGATGGAATTCTGGAAATCCGGGAGACAGTGGCCGAAACCAGCAAACGGCTCAAGCGCCTGAGCGAATCGTCCCAGAAGGTTTCGAGGGTAGTAAACCTGATTAGTAACTTTACCAATCAGACCCAATTACTAGCGTTGAATGCAGCCATTGAAGCCACAAGGGCTGGTGAGTATGGACGGGGTTTTGTAGTTGTTGCCGATGAAGTACGTTCTCTAGCCCGTCAGTCAGCGGAAGCTACCACTGAGATTGAGCAGTTGGTGCAGGATATCCAAAAGAGTACCGCTGAGGTTTCTACAGCCATGGATAAAGGTATTCAACAGGTTGCCCAAGGAACTGCAATGGTACAAGATACCCGTCTAACTCTCAATGCCATTGTTGAAGCTACCAGCCAAATCAGCCAGCTCGTAGAGGGCATTACCCAAGCCACCCAGGTACAGACCGAAGAGTTCCAATCAGTGACCACTACCATGACTGAGGTCGCAGGAATTGCCAACAAGACCTCTTCCGATGCCATGGAAATTTCTACGTCTTTCCAAGAACTCCTAGCCATGGCCAAGAATCTTCAAGCCAGTGCTGATCAGTTCAAGGTTGATTAAGCTGTTCAGCATTTAGATTGGTAACCATTATTGTTTAAAGGAAACAGGGAACAGCGGATCTGGGAACAGCGGATCTGGGAACAGCGGATCTGGGAACAGAGAATAAGCAATTTCAATTCACATCATTTTAGTTATTTTTTAAGGGCAAATTAGAACGATTAATTATTATTACCTATTAAATAATCAATAATAACTCATTGCCAATGATTAATAATCAATAAAACTAGCGTAATGATGTACACATTATTTTTGCCCGATTCCCTACTCCCTACTCCTACTCCCTAATCCCTACTCCCTACTCCCTACTCCCTAATCCCTAATCCCTAATCCCTAAGAATAAAATCCCTCACCCAATTGACAACTGCTCTAATGACTAATGACCCAAAAATTCGTGAGCAAAGCTATCGCTATTTTCTCCAAGAAGCACCGGAACTGCTGCAAGTTTTGGAAAACGATTTGCTGAGTTTGTCAGAACAAAATAGCATCAATAAAGTCAACAACTTGATGCGCACTACCCATACCCTCAAAGGCGCAGCAGCTAGCATTGGCTTGGAAACAATCGCCACGGTAGCTCACTCCTTGGAGGATGTTTTTAAAGCTCTGTTTAATCCCGAGTTGTCCATTGATCCAGAGATTGAAGCCTTACTCTTTCAAGCTTATGAGTGTCTCCGTCTACCTCTGACCGCTGAACTCACAGGGGGGCAAATCGATGACACTGAAATCAAGAATCGAACTGCTGCTGTTGTTGCCCAACTCCAAGAGAAGCTGGGGGACTGTTTTGCTCACGAATCCCATCTGCCCACCTCACTAGAATTGGGCTTTGACGTCATCGAGTCCATTTTTGAAGTGGGGGTTAGCCAAGGCTTAGACTTAATCCAAGGTGCCCTAAATAGTAACAATCCCACTGAAGTCAGCATCACAGTTCGCAACCAAGCAGAGGTTTTTTTGGGGTTAGGGGAATCCCTTAATTTACCAGGGTTTGCTGCTATTGCCAAAAATGCGATCGCAGCCCTAGACCACCATCCCGATCAGGTGGTCACCATTGCCAAGACCGCTTTGTGTGATTTCCAAGCAGCACAAGCAGCGGTGCTAGAAGGGGATAGGACTCAAGGCGGTCAACCTTCTATGGTTCTGCAACAACTAGCTGACCTTAGGTGTTCAAGTCAAAATTCACAATTGACAATTCAAAATGAATCTTCTGTCTTGGGCAACGGAAAAGAACAAGACCTTAATCGAGTTGAGGCCGGACTAGAAGAAGTAGAAGGTGTTGTTAATAATTCTTCCGTTACTCATCTAGAATCTAAAACAAGCAAACAGTCCCAGCTTTTGGAAATGATCTGGGGAGAGTCAACCCCACTAGATCACCAAACCTCTGACCAAAGTAAAAAGTTGCAGAGGTCGGAGCAAACACAGATAAATGTGTTGGATGGAGAGATAGCCTCCCCTGAGCCAGAAGTCGGCACAGAAAAAAATGTTGTTTTGCACAACATAGGGATGATTGATGGAGATGTAGAAAAAAAAGAAGAAGGACAAGAGCCCGAAATTATTACAGACGAGATCATCCCGCCCATAGCCAATTCCAGAAATGCCCCTCTAAACTCTTCCCATCTCGCCATAACTCCCTCCAACCAACATCCAAGCACACCATCATCTAGGGATCTATCTGGTACTGTGCGGATAAATATTGAGCATCTAGAATACCTGAATTACACCATTGGGGAATTACTAACCAATCAAAACCGCCAGTTGCTGGAAAATGAACAACTGTTGGCGGCAGTGCGAGTACTCCTTGATCTTATCGACCAACATCAGCAAGTTCTAGAGCAAGTCCAAGATTGGTACGACTGCCTGTTTATTTTGACGCAACAAAAGCAGATTAGGCAAAGGTTGCAAGTTAGGAAGTTTCAAGTTGAAGGTTTAAACAAAAACGTTGCTACCAACCCCAATCCTACTGCCAAACTTGGCCAAAAGGCCACGGTACGGGAACAACCCACTAACCTTCTTGATACAGACTATTTCGATCACCTGGAACTAAAACGTTATAGTGCACCCGAGCTTCTGATCCAGTCAGTTCTAGAAGACGCTATACAATTAACAGAAGCTGCCCATGACATTGAACTGTTTACCACTCAATCGAGTAAAACTCTCGAACAACAACGTCGGTTGTTAACCAACCATCGTGATGTCTTGATGGAAGCTCGGATGTTGCCTTTAGGGGAAATATTTACTCGTTTCCCTCCTGTCCTCAAGCAGTTGTCAGCTTCCCACCATAAGCTGGTAGAGCTAAAAATATCTGGTCATGATGTTTTAGTCGATAAAGTTGTTGCCCAGAAGCTGTACGATCCCCTGCTACATCTTGTACGTAATGCTTTTGACCACGGCATTGAGACTCCTGCTGTCAGGCAACAACAGGGCAAAGCAGAAAAGGGATTAATTGAAATCACTGCTTTCCATCGGGGCAGACATTTGGTGATTGAAGTATTTGATGATGGGCCAGGGTTGAATTTTGAACGGATTCGCCAACTAGCAGTAGAACGTAAACTGATAGACTTTGAACAGAGTAATAGTCTCAGTGAGGCTCAGCTAAAGAATTTTTTGTTTGAACCAGGCTTTTCCACTGTTTCTGGGGTGAATAACCTCTCTGGACGTGGTGTTGGTCTTGATGTTGTCCTAAACCAGGTCAAAGCTCTCAGGGGTTCGGTAATAGTTGATTCTTCTCCCCACCAAGGCACCAGATTTAGACTACAAATTCCCCTGAGTTTAACCATAGATAAATTACTATTGTGTCAGGCTGGGAGACAAGTTTATGGGTTGATCACTGATCAAGTCAAGCAAATTCTTATTCCTCAGGAAGACCAGCTCCGAAGTTGGGAAGATGGTAAAGTTCTCTCTTTGGGTACCGGTAGAGATCAGCAACTGGTTAAAGTCTACCAACTTGGGCAAGTCCTAGATTATTCCTCTGTAGTTTCTCCATTCTTGGTAACCGATCCCCATCAGCCTGTTGTTCCTAAACAGACGATCAGACCAATCATTCTGATCCATTACCAGGATCAGCTTGTCGGTCTGGAAGTAGACCAACTCTTAGGAGATCAGGAGTTGGTGATTCGTCCTTTGGGGACAATGATTGTGCCACCTCCCTATGTCAATGGGGGCAGTATTCTCGCCGATGGTCGGTTGACATTGGTGCTAGATGGAACTGAATTGATCCAGTACCTGTCTGACCAACAGACCAATACCACTCAAAGGTTACAGGTTGGCACATTGAAGGTTAAAAGTTTAAGCTCAGCTCAAGGCACCAAATCGATAGAAACCCTTTCACAAAAGCAGCTTCCACCCTCATTAGTTGAACCGTTCTGGGTCAGACATAAGCCCAAGGTACTCGTCGTAGATGACTCGATCACCCTGCGCCAAACTCTAGCCATGACCTTAGACAAGAATGGCTATCAAGTGTTTCAAGCCCAGGATGGTTATGAAGGGATTGAGCAACTACAGCATCAGACAGACATACAGTTAGTGATTTGTGATATTGAGATGCCTCGCATGAATGGGTTTGAGTTTCTCAAACACTGTCAGCAAGACCCAGCTTTGGTAGATATTCCTATAGTCATCCTTACATCCCGCAGTAACGATAAACACCGCTTGATTGCTGCACAGTTGGGGGCAAAGGCTTATATCACTAAGCCCTATTTGGAACACAAATTGTTGACAACGGTAACCGATGTTGTTGAGCCAATTGAACCCTTCATAAGGGAGTAGGGAGTCGGGGTAAGAAAGACTATAGCTCATAAGTATGATCAACGCTATATCCTGCAATTCTTTGGTAATTAGTAATTGATCATTGCTCCTGGTAAATTGGTAGTTTAAAAAATCCTAAAAATATCCCTATGACTACTCATATATAAACACTAATTACTATCAAATAAATGCGATGCTCGATAATTCAAAACTCGATAAATTCATAGTTTTTAAAATTGCTGATTATTCCCTATGTCTTGGGATTATGGATGTCCTTAAAGTGGTAAAATTTACCAATCAAATCAGCCGGGAGATGAAAACTATGGGATTAGTTCAACTAGGCAAGCATACCATTCAACTTTGGGATTTACATCAGCAGTTGGGTGATGGTAGTTTACCTCAGCCAAGCCCTAACCAAAGGTTCTTAGTCATTATTCGTCCTAGGAACTCCGAACTTTGGGGAATTTTTGTGGATGATCTGCCTAATTTGCTGGAGTTACCCGAAGACATGATGCAACCTATCCCGAAGTCTTACCGTCAGGCCAGTGTTCTGGAGATGATATCTCATGCAGCGGTTATATCAAACGAAGCATCTACTCAGAAAATTTTTCTTTTGGATTTACAGCAAGTCGGTGCCTTGACTCCTTAATCGTCACTAGAAAACGCTATAATAAACATCTAAACTTACCAATTACCATTTGTTAATTGTTAATTTGTAGCAATTAACAATTTTTTTATGGTTAATGAGCATAAATAAACTACACTATTAAAATTAACTCTAAGTTAGTTAACATGAGTACTTTTCGTGTTGGTATTGCTGGTCCAGTTGGTTCAGGGAAAACTGCTCTATTAGATGCATTGTGTAAAGCCTTGCGAGACTCTTATCAAATCGCTGTGGTCACCAATGATATATATACTCAGGAAGATGCCCAGTTTTTAGTTAGGAGTCAGGCTCTAGAAAGCGATCGCATTCTGGGTGTGGAAACGGGGGGTTGTCCCCATACTGCCATTCGGGAAGATGCCTCCATGAACTTGGCAGCCATTGAACAGCTAGAAAATCGGTTTACTGATTTACACTTGGTGTTCCTAGAAAGTGGAGGGGATAACCTAGCAGCAACCTTCAGTCCAGAACTAGTAGATTTCACTATTTATGTTATTGATGTTGGTGCTGGAGATAAGATTCCTCGTAAAGGAGGACCAGGAATCACCAAGTCTGACTTGCTGGTGATTAACAAAATTGATCTGGCACCTCAGGTGGGAGCAGATTTAGGGGTGATGGAACGGGATGCTAAAAAGATGCGAGGAGATAAACCCTTTGTATTTACGAATTTGAAAACTAAAGAGGGACTCTCTACCGTTATTGATTTGATAAAACTTGACATGGGCGCTTATTAATTACCTTTATAATATGGCAAAAAAAATGTTGGAATAAAACCTAATATTATGATTTGATTATGGGTGGTGATGATAATATTTTTGGGTTTGTACCATAGCATTTATCACTTGGTTTAAAAATGCTAGATAATTAATTATTATCTTATAGTTTAGCAATTTTAATCTACAACAAAAAAATGTATTAAATTATACTTAAATTTAGGTAAGCTGGTAAAGCCAACCTGATCCTGGTTGACTACCAAAAAGTCGAGTAACTGTGTGAACGCCAAAGGCGTGGTAGAGCCCATCGCCCACCCTCATCTCCCCACACTTCCCACACTTCCCGCGCCCGGGCTCGACAGTTTTATTATGGGTATTCAACAACAATCTCCACAGCCTTAGTAAATTATCGGAAGTAGGACACAA
>WTKN01000062.1 GCA_011524395.1 Moorena sp. SS36440bin_2 | reverse complement strand
TGGATTAAACTAAGCCGTAGAGTCGCCTCTACGACTCGTCTCCAAAACCGGACGTGAAGGTTTCCCTTCATCCGGCTCCTCATTATAGGAACCATTGTCATTGGTACCTCTAGAACGGGTTTTCATCTAACTCTGAGGTCTCGATTCTCTTCCCGTGCTTGGCATCGTGGCAATGTAAGTGTAATAGTTCTAGATTTTTGTCTAGGTCTGTTCCACCATTAGAACGTGGTATTATATGGTGCTTTTCAATTTGGTCTTCACTTCTAAAGGTAAGTCCGCAGTGAGTACATTTCCCTTCTTGCCTTTTCAAAAGCCTTCCCTTTTGACTGGTCATCTCGGGATGTTTCTGTATCCGGGCGCTCCAATATACTAGGTCTCCATCGAATGGACTTCTATTTTCCTGCACTTTTTTGTGCCGGATTATTTGGGTTTTTGCATGTTTTTGGAGGAAATTATCCTCGTCTACCATGAATACCCAGTTATCCACCTTTAACGCTTCCCTTGGCTTCTTTGGTTTTTCTACCTTGGTTCCCCAGTATTTCTTGTTTACCCAAGCTTTAGACTTCTTTGAGTGTCTCCTGTATCCCCATCGTTGGAGTTTATTCCAGAGCATGTTGTCTATCTTTGAGTAGGTTCTTTTACTACAGACTGCACTATAGTAGTTGCACCATCCTCTTATAATAGGGCGGAGGTGTCTTATCAGTGCCTCCTGTGGAGCGGCTTTGTGTTTGTCTATTATTGACGCAAGCCGCTCATAATGCTCTTTGATACTCTTTTGAGATGGTTTGATGATAGTTTTAAAGCCTTGTTTTGAATGGGTTTTTCCGACTTTGTATTGTCGGATGTTAAATCCCAAGAAATCGAAACCTTCCATAGTGTGTACTATTTTGGTTTTGCTTGGCTTTAATTCCAGTCCTATGTCACTTAGCCATTTGCCTATTACTTCCCTGCATTCCTTTATTACGGATGGGTCTTTGTGCATGATGACAAAATCATCTGCATATCGGACTATATTCAACGCCTGCCTATTTGCCACCTTTCTACCAGGTAGGCTTTCCCCATAGCGTTTAATCCTTTCTTCCATTCCGTGGAGGGCTATATTCGCTAAAAGTGGAGATATTATGCCACCTTGAGGAGTCCCTTCCTTGGTAGGGGAGAATGTTCCTCCATCCATTACTCCGGCTTTTAACCAGTGTTTGATTAGCCTTCTCATGGATGGGTAGGTATTCAGTTTTTGTATTAAGGCGTTATGGTTGATTTTATCGAAACATTTAGAGATATCAGCGTCTAATACCCATTTGGGCATTCCTTTGATGCCACTAAATATTGCTCCGATAGCATCATGACATGACCGTCCTGGTCTAAACCCGTAAGAGTTTGGCTCGAATTTGGCTTCCCATTCCGGTTCTAGTGCTTGTTTTACTAGAGCCTGAAGTGCTCGGTCATATATAGTGGGTATGCCTAGTGGTCGTTTTTCATCACGACCAGGTTTGGGAATCCAGACTCGGCGTGTAGGTTGAGGTTTCCTATATATTTTGAGGCTGACTACTAGGTCTAAACGGTGTTTGCTATAAAGAGCTTTTTTCCCGTCTATTCCGGCAGTCTTTTTGCCTTTATTTTGTTGGGTCACCTTCCTGACTGCCAGCATCTTGGCTGACCAGGACTTCATCAGAGTTCTTTGCAGCTTTCTTACCACGCGAACATCGCCACGTTGAGAGGCTCGATAAATCCGGTTTTGCAACTTGAATACGGTTCGTTCTAGCTTTCGCCAGTCAATCCGATTCCATTCCGACTGTGGGGCGAACCCCCGAGTTTTAGACATATCAATTGCTACTTCTAGCTTTATCTTTTCCTATAACGTGAGTCTGTCTGCGTATCCTGGGCATTACCCCGGGCTTTTGCTTCTGACTCAATCTTTCTCACATAGGCCATACGGCTAACTACCTACTCAGAAACCGACCATTCTGAGAGAACCTATGGAGTTACTTCGTTCCTGATAACCATTCTTTAGAACTTTTAGGGCGATACTCTTCACCGGGAAACTGGAGAAATCTATCATAGGAGCATGGAACCCTATGATTCCTTGTGTTTCCATCGACTTTTGTCTGTAGCATATCAGCCTTATTTTGCTACTCGTTTATTACGATGATTATCTAGTATCTTCCTGTGGTACCCATGAGTTCTTCTGCCTGTTACTAACACCACTTTTAGGCTAGTAGTGTTTCACTATTCGACCCCGCTTTACCCGCTTGGCTTGTTACGACCTAATGAGTAGGGGTAGGGCTGTCACTCAAGATTTCATGAGGAGTGGTCTTTCACCACTATGGTTATCAAGTTGTCAAGGTTCTTTTTTTACCTTGCGGCTAATCCCCCAAATCTCTTACGAGATAAGGTTTCTAGCCAACGAATCGCACC
>WTKN01000057.1 GCA_011524395.1 Moorena sp. SS36440bin_2 | reverse complement strand
AGACAACTACCCCAATGGAGATGAACATAGGAAGCATGGAGCTGATACACTTGCCAACCTTCAACTCCAACGTTTCTCTGGTGATATCCCCGTAACTCAAACAAGGGATGGGAGGGCATGACTGTCAAGTGGGAGCGATGAAATTCATGTCCCCAAACCGTTGCTCCGGCAGGTAACAATGGTCCATCGACCAAAGCAGTTGCCTGTCGATATCCTAAAGTAAGGGATTTTCCCATAACCGTAACCGTGGGTAATACGCCTACCATTGACCAAGATTTCCCGTCAAAATCTGTAATCTGCTCCCCTAAATACATCAATCCGCCACACTCAGCATACGTGGGCATCCCTGACTCTATAGCTGTTCGCACTGACTCTCGCGCAGTACTATTTTCGGCGAGTTGCTCAGCAAAAACTTCTGGAAAACCACCACCAAAGTACATCCCCTGTACATCAGGAGGTAAAGTCGTATCGGTGAGGGGACTCCAATACACTAACTCTGCTCCTAGCTGTTCCAAACTATCGAGATTGTCTTGGTAATAGAAACTAAAAGCGCGATCGCATGCTACAGCAATTCGGATTAGGGCAGGTTGCAGGTTAGTAGAGGTTACAGGTTGCAGGTTAGTAGAGGTTACAGGTTGCAGGTTAGTAGAGGTTACAGGTTGCTGGCGGCCAAGCTTCAACTTTGAGTGAAGATGTTCCCAATTAAAGCAATTCTGTCCTAGATCAGCCAGTCGGTTAATCAAAGCATCTAGTTGAGTAATTTCAGCAGTAGGTATCAAGCCCAAGTGCCGATCCGGAATAGTTATATTATCCTGACGTTGTAGCTCTCCTAATACAGGAATGTGTAACGGTTCGAGAGCATCCTTGAGTAATTCCAAATGCCGTGAGCTTCCGACTCGATTCAAAACTACCCCAGCTATGGTAATCCTGGGATCCAAGGATTGATAGCCATATGCGATCGCAGCCACGGAACGAGATAACCGAGAGCAATCCAACACTAATAACACTGGCAGGTCTAACAACCGTGCTAGATGAGCTGTGCTGGCAAAATCATCCTTTCCTGATGCTCCATCAAATAACCCCATCACCCCTTCTATCAGGGCATAATCTACTCCCTGGCAATGGCGGTAAAAGCAGTCTTTAACATAATCTTCAGAGGTTAATACTGGGTCTAAATTCCGACAAGGACGTCCCGTAACCCGCTGATGAAACATGGGGTCAATGTAATCCGGACCGACTTTAAAGGATTGAATTTTATAGTTACACCTGGATAAATACGATAATAGGGCGAGCGTAACTGTTGTTTTGCCCACCCCACTACGTTCACCAGCAATGATTAAAGCCATTTACACAGTTGAAGGTTTAAGGTTTTAAGGTTAAAGTTTATGATCAGACAATTGAACGTGCAACTTGTTAACCTTCAACGCTTCCTTCAACACTTCAACTTGTTACGGTCAAATTCAAAATTTCCTTGGTCACTGCCATACTTTCTTCGTATAGCATCTCCCGACCCCAGCGTTGTAATTGCTGAGAGAGCAAAAACTCTGTCTTCTGGTCAAATAAAGGCGATACCTGCTGAATGCGGCAAGACTGAGCCCCACCACCAGCTTCCATCCGCATACAACCAGTGGTTTGTGAACACAACACAGTGCAGCAATCAGCTTGCAGGTTGGTCGAACCCAAGCGCAGGCTAATCAAATCACCTGCCACATCTCCGACATCAGCTACGGGGATAGCTGCCAATTCTGCTTCTACAGGTTGCTGGTTGGGTCTGATAAATTTAACACGCCGCAGGTCGTAATCCCCACCTTCTTTGAGATCAGACGTGGGAAGCCATTCTAAGCGAGATGCTAACCAGCTCAGAAACATCAGTGCTTGAGCCTCATTACCTTTTTCGTAATCAATGGTAACTTGATCAACTTCGTAGATTGCCCCACGACGTTCTGGTGGATCAAATGCTTCTGCGGTTAACTCTTGCCATGCTGCCAACCGTGCCCAATTTAGGTCAGCCACTGGTGTGCCCTGATTGATCAGCTCACACATTTGTGATAACTGTTCTTCTGGATTGTTAAAGCTACTTGAGTCAACAATGACGGTATTACTTAGCCCTGCTAAGCGTTGGAATAACCCATGCTCAGGATCAGGAGTTCCCTTCCACCAGAGGAATTTTGGCAGTTCTGGTAACATCAATTCCGAAATGACACCGCTAATCCGTTCCAAAGCAGCAGCGGTGCCAGTTAGAGTAATGTATTCACAACATATTAATGTACTCTGGCTTTGCTTTTGAATTGGGCAAGAGGCAGATACCTGAGCCTTAACCCCTTCATCTTCCCCAGCAATAGGACAAAGGGCAATAATGCGACAAGGGTTAGAGGCTGCGATCGCATCGGCAATTCCAAATCCTTCTAAATCACCGGAATACTCTAGCTTCTTCTGGGTCTGTCCTTTCTGGACAGATTCATTGTATTCCTGCCGTAGTTTTGCCTTAGTCGCCTCATCTGCTTTACCTGTTTTTTCCAATCCGTAGGCTTTCTGTGCTGCCTTGAGAGCAGCCACCATGCGCGGGCCTAGAATACCATCAATTGGACCGGAATAATATCCCAGTGCTGCTAATAGCTGCTGGGTTTCTTCGGGTTCATAAACCACTAAACTAAAGGTGGTTGCCCTGATCGCAGTGGGCGAATCACCGTTTTCACCATAGCTTTGCCAAATTTGACGCAATTCCGCTTCAATTTCACCCAAGGAAACATCTTTGGGTGGTTGTATTGAAAGCACCGGAGGAGATTGTGTAGCCATAGCAATTTACTTGTTTTTTGTCAATAGTCATTAGTCAATAGTCACTAGTTATTAGTCACTAGTTATTAGTCACTAGTGACTAACTAACTTAAAGTCTGCGCCAGCGACGTCCATCTCGATTAATTAGGTGTTCGGCTTCCTTCGGTTCCCAAGTTCCTGCTTCATACTGAGGTATGGATGCTGGATCAGCCGGACCATCCCAAGCTGCTAAGGCTGGTGTCACTACCCTCCAGGCTTCTTCCACTTCATCAGCACGAGTAAACAACGTTTGATCCCCTAACATACAGTCAAGTAAAAGCCGATTATAGGCATCAGCAGTTGCCACACCAAAGGAAGAACCGTAACTAAAGTCCATATCTACGGTGCGGGTGCGCAAATCTGGTCCTGGCCGTTTCGCCTCAAAACGCAGAGAAATTCCCTCATTGGGCTGCAACCGCAGGGTTAAGACATTGGGGCTAGTCTGCTGAGCCGCAGATTTAAAAATCATTAGGGGAACTTTACGAAACTGAATGGAGATCTCACTGACCTTCTTCGGTAGTCGTTTGCCCGTGCGCAGGTAAAAGGGAACTCCTTGCCAGCGCCAGTTATCAATCAGTAGCTTTAGGGCGACATAGGTGGGGGTAGTGGAATTGGGGTCAACCCCTTTCTCATCCCGATACCCAGGCACTTGTTTGCCTTTCATCCAACCTGCTGCATACTGACCCCGCACTGCTGAATTTTCTAGATTATGAATATCTGCCAGGTGAGTAGCTTGAATCACCTTGACCTTTTCAGTACGGATACTGTCAGCGTCCAGAGCATTGGGAGCTTCCATGGCCGTTAGGCAAAATAGCTGCATCAAATGGTTCTGCACCATATCCCGCAGTGCGCCGGATTTGTCGTAGTAACCGGCCCGTTCCTCTACCCCTACCGATTCGCCTACGGTAATTTGGATATGGTCAACAAACTGGCGATTCCACAACGGCTCAAAGATAGCGTTACCAAAACGGAACACTAACAGGTTCTGAACGGTTTCTTTGCCCAGATAGTGGTCAATGCGGTAAATTTGCTCTTCTTTGCAGACTTTTTGTACCACCCGGTTGAGAGATTGAGCTGAACTTAAATCTTTCCCGAAGGGTTTTTCAATTACCAACCGCTGCTTCACTGGGTCACTCAGCATTCCCGCTGCCCCCAATTGCTGGATGGCTTCTGTAAAGAATCTGGGAGCTACGGCTAAATAAAATACCCGGTTTCCCCGTGTTCCCCGTCTACCATCGAGTTCTGCCAAAAAGGCTTTGAGTTTCTGGTAACTTTCGGCTTTATCCATGTCACCGGAACAGTAGAACAAGCCATCGGCAAAGTCTTCCCACAACTGCTCCGATTGAATTCCGTCGGAAAATTCCTCGATTCCCTCCCGCATTTGTTCCCGGAAGTAGTCATGAGTCCAATCTCGACGGGCAACACCAACGATGGTAATTTCTGGTGGAAGACGTCGTTCTCGTTTAAGCTGGTAAAGTGCTGGTACGAGCTTGCGTTTAGTCAAATCTCCGGACGCGCCATAAATCACCATAATCAATGGTTCTGGCGTGCGCTCCTGTTGCAAGCCCACTCTTAAGGGATTTTCTAGCAGAGTAACCATCTTTGGCAATTGAAGGTTATCAAGGTTAAGGTTCAAAGGTTAAAGGTTGTTCTTTCCCAGGCTTCCCGTTTAGGGTAGGTTGAAGGTTGAACGCGATTGCGTGGCCTGTTGGCCAACGCCCGCGACTTTACATCAGCTTTATATCAAAGCGATTTTGTCACCCGACAACCTTGGCCTATTGGCCACGCTACGCGAACAACCTAAATTAACTGGCAAACTTCAACGTGTTCTATTACACCGTAGCCAATAATTTGACTTTGCTTTCTAAAGATGAAATTAAGGAATCAAAGGGCTTAACAAATTTAACGATCCCTTCATCAAGCAATTCATCCATAACTTGACTGAGATTGATATTTACATCAGGATCGTTGAGAGAGTTGATGGTTTGGTAAGCTTCTTCAACGCCTGTCTCAATACGACTTTCTGGGGAACAGTGATCGGCACAAGCTTCGATGGTATTGGGAGGAAGGGTGTTGACAGTATTCGGTCCAATGAGTTCATCGACATACATCACATCGCTGTAAGCAGGGTTTTTGGTGCTGGTGCTTGCCCACAATAACCGCTGTACCTGTGCACCTTTTGCTGATAGAGCTTTCCAGCGATCGCTTTGGATAATTTCTTTGTACTTCTGGTAGGCAATTTTAGCGTTAGCGATCGCAACTTTTCCTTCAATTCCCTTTAGCTTCGCTGTCAAATTTTGGTCATCGACACCCGCACTTTTTTCCTCCAATTTTGCATCCACTTTGCTATCAATGCGGCTGAGGAAGAAACTAGCTACAGAAGCAATATTACTAATATCTTTCCCTTCTGCCGCTCGTTTTTCTAAACCTCGGATATAAGCCCAGAATGTCTCAACGTAGCTTTCTACAGAGAAGAGCAAGGTAACATTAACGTTGATACCTTCACTGATAGCTTGCTCTACTGCGGGTAAGCCTTCTGGGGTACCGGGAATCTTAATCATCACGTTTTCCCTACCAATAGCTTGGTAATAGCGTTGGGCTTCGGAAATCGTGCTTTGAGTATCTTTAGCGATAGTGGGTGGGACTTCAATGCTGACGTAACCATCTAACCCATTGGTTTCGTCGTAGACAGGTTTGAAGATATCACAAGCATTAGAAATGTCTTCAAATACCAGGGATTCGTAAATTTCCATCACCGACTTCTCGGCACGAATACCGGCTTCGATATCGGTATCGTAGATGGCATTGCCTGCGATCGCTTTTTCAAAAATTGCTGGGTTTGAAGTGATCCCACAAATTCCTCGGCTTTGAATCAGTTCTTTGAGTTCTCCAGACTCAATCAGCGTGCGGCTCAGATTATCCATCCAGATACTCTGACCATAATTTTTCTCAATCTGAAAAATTGGATTATCTGCTGTGGTTGTCATTGGTTAACTCCTTACTTGTTATTTGTCAATGGTTGAAAGTTATTTGCGCGCCTCGCCTTTGGCATTCCCTTAGGGTAGCTTGGTGGAAGGTTAACCCTGATCTACGTGCCCTGCCACTTCCAACTTTTCTTGCGCCTGCCTTGCCTTTTCCTCAATGAAAGACTTGACCAACGCTACATCCTCTTTGCTACCAATAATTAATGGAGTACGAGCATGGAGGGTTTTTGGCACAGTGTCCAAAACGTCTTCGGTACCTGTACTGGCAGCGCCTCCGGCTTGTTCTATCAAAAAGGCTAGGGGAGAAGATTCGTATAGTAGACGCAACTTCCCTTCTGGTTTCTTAACAGTACCGGGATAAAGAAATACGCCGCCCTGATACAAGATGCGGTGAAAATCTCCCACTAATGCCCCGCCATAGCGAGCGGTATAGCCTTCATGGCGATGGACATAGCGAATATAGTCCCGTATGGATTCTTCCCACTGCCAGAAGTTTCCTTCATTGGTGCTATACACTGGGCCATGTTCTGGCACCTGAATGTTTTCCTTCGACAGGATAAACTCTCCTAAGCTTGGATCGAGGGTGAAGGCATGAACACCCGTGCCGATGGAATACACCAGCATTGTGCTCGGACCATAGAGAATGTAGCCAGCAGCAATTTGCTTATGCCCGTTTTGGAGAAGATCACGGGCTTCCCCGTCTAGATCCTCTCCTTCTTGCTTACGAATCGAAAAAATCGAACCAACATTCAAGTTGGTGTCGATATTGGAGGAACCATCAATGGGGTCATACAGCAGAGTGTAACGTCCAATTGGGCAATTCTCCGGGATATAGTAGGGTTTTTCCATTTCCTCGGAGGCCAAGCGACAGACTAGACCACTTTGCTTAAATACCGAGATGAAGACATCATTGGCATAGAGATCCATCCTTTTGACAGATTCACCCTGCACATTGACTTCACCGGTGAATCCTAACACCCCTTCCATCAAACCAGCTCGGCTCATGCGTTGAGCAATTAGCTTGGCAGCTAGGGCTATGCGATTCATGAGGGCACTTAGGTCTTGTGCCTCCATCGAAAAACTTTGGAGTTGCTCGAAAACGTGACGGGATAACGTTTTACAATCCCGATCCAGGGCTCTTTCTTGAGTTCTAGGTTCAGCTCCCTCTGCCATAATTTTTGTCCTCCCTAGGTCTTAGGGCACTTGGTTTGTCAGAGATGTTGGTGTTCGAAAGAGTACCGATTGGCCCAGTGCCTAGTCCTCTTCACTTTCTATCTTAGGGAGGCATTTTTGATGATGCTTAATAACTTTAGAAGAAATACAGAAATCAAATCTTCATACCATTTTTCTTGTCTTGGAGCCTATACCTGAGGTCAAATTGATCTGAACATAGGCATTGCAACCTTAAAGGGAGATTATGGGAGAAACTAAACGCATTGGCATTCTTACCAGTGGTGGAGATTGTGCTGGTCTCAATGCGGTGATTCGAGCTGTCACTCACCGAGCTGTCGGTACTTACAATTGGGAGGTGCTTGGCATCTGTCGGGCTACTCAGGGGTTGATGCAAAATCCGCCTCAAGCCATTAACCTAACTTTGGACAAGGTTGATCGGATCTTGACTATGGGTGGTACAATGCTTGGCACTACTAACAAAGGCGACCCCTTTGCTTTCCCAATGCCGGATGGTACGCTATGCGATCGCAGCGCTGATATTGCTGATGGCTATCACCAACTCGGTCTAGACGGTCTCATTGGTATTGGGGGCGATGGTAGTTTGGCTATTTTACGCAAACTTGCCCAAAAAGGGGGGATGAAATTGGTAGGTATACCCAAGACTATCGATAATGACGTTGCCATTACCGAGCGCTCCATTGGGTTTGACACTGCCGTTAACATTGCCACCGAAGCTCTAGATCGCTTACATTTCACAGCGGCTAGCCACGACCGGGTGATGATTTTAGAAGTGATGGGGCGTGATGCTGGTCACATTGCTATCAGTGCTGGCATTGCAGGAGGGGCTGACGTTATTCTGATTCCAGAAATTCCTTATTCTCTTGAAAATGTCTGCCACAAAATTAAGCAGCTCCAGGAACAAGGGCGAAACTTCTGTTTAATCGTAGTTTCCGAGGCGGTTCCCACTGCAAGCGGTGAGGTGATTCAAAGTAATGTTGGGTTTGGAGAATGTCGCTTAGGTGGTATTGGTCAATATCTCGCCCAAGAGATTTGTAATTCCATTGGAGCCGAAACGCGAGTGACAGTTCTTGGACACACCCAGCGGGGTGCCACTCCTTCACCCCTTGATCGCTTAATTGCCTCAGCCTTTGGTGTGGCAGCAGTTGACTTAATCGCTAATGAACGATATGACCAGATGGTTACATGGCAATATCGCCAGGTTGTAAGTGTGCCGATCGAGGAAACGATTAAGCATTATCAAGCTGTGAATCCTAACGGAACTCTGGTAAGAACCGCTAGAGGATTAGGTATTTGTCTAGGAGATTAGACTGTCTGTTTTGATATCATGAACCTTTTAAGTACATGAATATCGTTGACTGTTGACTGTTAGTGGTCAACGGTCAACGGTCAACGGTCAAATTCTGAACACTTAATCAGTTATACCAATTGGATGTTCAACAGCTGATTACCAACTACCAGGAATTGCGCCGTGGAGCGTTACGATTATTTTCCCGAGGTCTGGCTTTATTGACCCTGATTCTACGTCCCATCCACTCAGCACCATCCAAGCTTTCTATAGCTGAGTCTTCTTGATCTGATTCTGTCATTTCCACAAAGGCAAACCCGCGCATTTTGCCGGTTTCACGGTCTGTGGGCATAACAACTCGTTTAACGGTGCCGTAGTCTCCAAAAACTGTTTTTAAGTCGTCTTCGGTGGCTTGATAGGACAGGTTTCCGACGTAAATGGTCATGTCGATCGATGAGGCAGAACATAGAACTAGAGTTCAGAGGCACAGAAGAACGGAGTAAAACCTATTTTGGTTGCTCGCGGTCATGTCTGATGAACCAGTGGTAAATTTCGAAAGTGGGGAACCACCCCAGGGTGGGGAAGCACAATCAAAGTTTCACCAAAGGAATCCACTGAACTTGTGAATACCGTTTCATGATAGCTCACTTACGGGATTATCAGTGGTTGTCTAGTTGACAGTATTTAATAATTCATCAAAAAAATGTATTGGGGTGGTGCTTAAGCACCAATTAGACCCCAAACAACCACGCTAAATATAGTTAAATTAGCTTTTAATCAATGGAAATAGACTGCGGTCCTTTATTTTTATCATTTTCGCTTCTGTTCTGACCATCTTTGTATATCTCAGAGCCATTTTGAGCCTCTAACCAACTCTTGAGAGGATCATCTGAGAGATTCAGGCGGAACACTCCTGAAAAAAATCCGCCCAAAAAAGCGACAGGCTGCTGAGTAAATTCTTCAAAAATTGGTGTCAGTTCATTAAGGAACATGAGTTGATCTCCTGATGCTGGTTGTGCTGCCAATAGTTAGCCAATAGTTATATGGCTGATCAAATTGGGATTCTAATTGGGATTCTAACGTTTCGTCAGCCAACTTGGGGCTTGGTTCCATCCTGAGCTGGAAACTATCCTACATGTAGGTGCGACCCGTGGCGAATTTAATAATTAGATGCGGAAAGCCTACCTTTGCGCTATTTTATTGGCTATGTCTCAAAAAAAATGCCTATTGCTCTTTGGCGATCGCCCCTAGCTCGCGCAATCCACCGAAATCGCAGCCTAGCTTATGCTCGTTACTTTCAACTGGCAACGGTTGACCCCAAGGGTTATCCTGCTAACCGCACCGTAGTTTTTCGGGGTTTTTTGGATAACTCCAACCAACTCAAAGTTATTACCGATACCCGTAGCCAGAAAATTCACGACATTAATCATCATCCCTGGGGAGAAGTTTGTTGGTACTTTCCCAACACTCGCGAACAATTTCGTTTAGCAGGCCAGTTGACCCTGATCACTGTTGATTATCCCGACGAAGGACTTAAACAAGTCCGCCAACAGACTTGGCAAAATCTTTCCGATGCAGCTCGTTTACAATTTGCTTGGCCTGACCCTGGTGTTGCTAGAGTAGCAGATCAACAAGCCTTTTCCCCACCACCACCTGCCCTAGATCAGCCTTTGCCAAATTTTTGCCTATTATTGCTCGAACCAGTCAAGGTGGATCACCTAGCGTTGCAGGGTTTCCCCCAAAACCGATGGCTTTACTACCAAGATAGTTCTGGGGAGTGGGTTCAAAAAGCTGTTAATCCTTAGCTTCGGGGTCACACCAAGTTTTTCTGTGGGGAACGGTAGGTAAAACCTTGAAGCTTTAACCTGCTAACATTTGACAACTAGATCAAATCCCATAACTATCCAAAAACTGCCGAATTTCTTTATCCTGGAGATCACAACATGGGGCATTAGCCCCCTTCTCTAGAGCATCTGGTGTTGAAGAGTGATCAGACATCATTATTGATGCCATTGAAGATCTTTGGTGAGCTAACTCTTGTAGCTGTTGTTCGAGAGACTCAATCCGGTCTACTAACGCTCGAATTACCTTGGCTTCTGAGTCAGGCAAGCTACCATGTTCAAGGGGATTGACTCGCACACCGGAACGATAGACAATGCGACCTGGAATACCCACGACAGTACAATCGGAAGGAACATCTCGCAAGACCACTGAGCCAGCACCAATGCGGACATTATTACCAATTTGGATATTCCCTAGCACCTTAGCACCAGCTCCCACCACCGCATTTTCTCCTAGAGTAGGGTGACGCTTGCCGCTTTCCTTGCCAGTACCGCCAAGGGTAACACCTTGATAGATTAGACAGTAGTCTCCCACAATGGCGGTTTCTCCAATCACCACACCCATACCGTGGTCGATAAAGACACCATGACCAATTGTGGCACCCGGATGAATTTCAATACCTGTAACAAATCGGGATAACTGACTGAGCAGTCGAGGAATGAATGGAATCCCAATCACATGTAACCAGTGACAACAGCGATGGAACAGCAGAGCCTGTAGACCGGGGTAGCAGAACAAAACCTCCACCCAGTTCCGAGCAGCTGGGTCACGCTCAAAGATAATACGGAAGTCAGCAATCAGGGCAGATAGCACTAGGGTTCACCGTAATTAATGCTTGAACAAATTACTAACTAGTTTACCGTGTCTTGATGCAATAGCGAGTGGGGGGGATTCCAAGCGCACCTCTGCATCGCTTTGCTTACTCTTGAGCCGTCAGGGTGTAATCCCACCGTTGTCCTCCCTCAAAGGCACCGACCCAGATTTGGTATGTGCCAGCTGGCCAATTTTGTGCTGTTATGCTGGCATCTTTTTTAGAACCTGTATCATCCCCACAAAGGATCTGATTGTTGGGAAACTGAATTAGTAAAGTGGTATCGTTTCCCCCTGTGTTGACCCCTATAGTTAAACTGGGGAAATTTGCCTCCAAAACCATCACGTGATCCGGAGTAGGGTCTCCAAAACCGATACAGGGATCATTGTTGCGATCGCTATTTGCAATTGATGACAACGAGTAAGCACCACCAGTGTGACCACTGACTTGTCCCTGAGTTGGAGAAAAACCAGGAGATAAGTTTAAAGAAGCAAAATTCGCTGTCTGGGATAAAACGGGCATAGAACAGAGGGCTACTATTAAAGCTATGACTCCTCTAACACCTTGTCGCACCATTGCCAAACCCTCCTAAGACTAGTTGTTAACTATTTCCTCCCTATTTGAGTAGCAGTAAACTATAAACAATTAGAGTACTTAGTTATATTTTCCTATAAACCTCTGTTGTTTGATAGGAATACCTGTGACACTATGCTATCTGCCACATTGATTATTAATTGATACCTTTGGCGTTAATTTATTCTTTAGCTATCAGCTATCAGCTTAAGCGCTACGCGCACGCGTTCGCGAACAGCTATCAGTTTAAGCGCTACGCGCATGCTACTTGAGGTGCTTATAAGATACAGATGGTGATCTCAGCTATCAGCCAATGCCTGAATACTTAGATGGACAAATGCCCAAACTTTCAATTCTGTAAAATCTCTAACTATTAAATTATCCTGTTCAATGTTTATTTTAAACATGATAGCTGACGACTTAAAGCTGATGTTAATACTGATGGTAACTACTTTAAATATTGGTACATATTAATCAGCCACCATAGCTGATCACCCCATCATCTGCTCATTATCTTTAGGGCGAATCAATTAAATTCGGATTACTAGAGGTAGAATAAAGGTCAAAACTAAGAAAACAAGCGCGTTACAGCTATTTCCGTCCTATGGTCGCTCAATCGTTTGATCAACCTCTTGTTGAAATCAGTGTTGAACAACTGGCAAGGCAGATGGCAGATTCCCCGGAGCAGTTACAGCTTATTGATGTCCGAGAACGGCAAGAAGTTGCGATCGCTTCTATAGAAAGGTTTGAAATTCTGCCTCTAAGTGAATTTGCTCAGTGGTCTGGGGAAATCTCTACTCGCTTTGACCCCACAGCGGAAACCATGGTCATGTGCCATCATGGTATGCGCTCGGCTCAGATGTGTCAGTGGTTAATCAGTCAGGGGTTCACCAATGTCAAAAATGTAGCTGGGGGTATTGACGCATACTCAATCATAGTTGATCATAGCATTCCTCGTTACTAATTGCAGGTCACTGCTAACTACTGTTATGAGTTGATTCTGCTATCTTAGAACAAATGTTCTTATAGCAAATGTTCTTACAGCAAATAGTCTTACAGCAAATGTATTAATAACCAACTTAATCCTTGGGTGAGCAGACGCTCTCTTAATGCAGTCGCTCATGGGGGAAACCCCCTTTGGCCGCGCTGCATCGCTCGCATACCTATGGATAAATCCCAGATACTTCCAAGCTGCACCAAAACCAACCCTGATTTTTGGTGATTGATTGGGATATCTAATTATCACCCCTACTATTTTGGACTAAAGACTGCTTAACTAAACCCAGCTTTTAGCCAACATTCCATGTTTAGTATGTTTGATAACCTTAAATGGTAACTCCTCCCTTTAATTTAGACTTTTTTCCCTTTAAAATTAAGTTCAACTTTGGTTCAAAATGTCTCGCCAACAACTAAGTTTAACAAGTCGGCAACAACATATTCTCTGGGCGACTATTCGTCACTATATTGCCACGGCAGAACCGGTTGGTTCTAAAGCCTTGGTCCAAGAATATGACCTGAGTGTCAGTCCAGCGACGATTCGTTCTTGCATGAGTATGTTGGAAAAAGTTGGACTACTCTATCAACCGCACACTTCTGCCGGTAGGGTTCCTTCTGATTCAGGTTATCGAACCTATGTTGACCAGCTGATTCAACCGTCAGAAACCTTGAGTCAGTATGTTGACAATTTACTGGCAGAGAAGTTGAACTGGGAGGAAGCTAAGTTTGAGGTATTGCTAAGGGATGCTGCTCAAATTCTGGCAACGGTCAGTGGATATATTGCTTTAATTACTTTCCCTGACAATCGCACTACTCGCCTGCGCCATCTACAGTTGATGCACCTAGAGCTAGGGCAGGTGATGTTGATTATAGTTACCGATAGTTATGAAACTCAGTCGGTATTGATGAATCTGCCCCACTCAGAAGATGATAAGACCGTTGATGAGTCGATTGTGGAGCGGGAGTTAAAAATATTATCTAACTTTTTGAATAGTAAGCTGCGAGGGCGAACTCTCACGGAATTGGAGACATTAGATTGGAGTGAATTAGACCGAGAATTTGTCCGCTATGCGGATTTTTTAAGCAATTTATTAACTGAGTTGACCCGTCGCACTGTAGTCCCTAAGTCCAGCCCGATTATGATTCGTGGCATCTCAGAGGTGTTGCGTCAACCAGAATTTTCGGAAATCGACCAGACTCTAGACTTGCTGCATCTGTTGGAAGAGGAACAGGAGCAACTGTGGTCAGTAATCTTTAAGGTACCGGAAGAGTTGGAATTTAAGTCTCGTGTGAAAATTAGGATTGGTGCCGAGAATTCCTTGGAACCGATGCGTGGCTGTACTTTGGTATCTGCTAACTATCAGCAAGATAAAGTCCCAGTGGGAAGTGTAGGGATTATTGGACCAACTCGCATGATTTATGAAAATGCGATCGCATTAGTCCAAGCAGCGGCGGATTATCTAACGGAAGCCTTGAGTCAACCAGCGTAAAGCAACCTGTTACCTACTCCCTTTGCAGATCATTTTGACCCCCGATGGATCATTCGATCCACAATAAACGCAGCGAACGCACCAACTGCAAGACCAAGAAAAACATGAAATACCACAAACCAGAAACTGTAATTCAAGCAAGGCTGGTCTTCAGGTTTAGGGCAATTTAAGGATCCCTTGAGATCTAGTTTGCTCAGGATGGCTTCTAGAGGTTGTTTAGCGTCGCTTTGGGACGAAATACCACTGACCGCTAGGCCAGTACCGACAAAGGTGATCCAAAGTTGTCGTGTTTTCTCCTGTTCCTCAGCTTGTTTGTCTTGGGCTCGATCAGCTTCCTCTTTAGCGCGATCGCGTTCTGCTTGTTCAATTTGCACAATACCTCTGATTGAGGAAATCGCTTTGTCTAACCGGCTGAAGCCATGTCCAAAATAGCTTAAGTTTATTTTAATTTGCTCTTGATAATTAGGGATGATTTTATCAGAAAATACTGACAAAATGCTTAAATCTTCATCCAATGGTAATTTTTCTTGAAGTTCTTGAAGCTTTTCAAAATAATTGTGAGTATTAGTCTTGATGGTAAATCTATAGAGTTCTAAATCTACCAGTAAATCTGAATACTTCAAGTCGAGCTGTGGCAGTATTTTCGGATCTTCCTTCAACTCCAACAGTTTATCTTGACTTTCGGTTGTTTCATTGATGATTTGTTTAATGTTTTGATATCCTTGGTAAATCTCATTATACACGTCCCGGCTAATTTGATACGCTTTAATAACTTTTTGGCGATATAAAAATAAATCAATAAAGTATTGATAAAATAAGCAAAAATTTTCTTCAGCTCGGGAATAATACTTGCTATTGATATTTGTTTTTATATTTAAAAAATCAATAAACTCTTGACAAAATAAACTACAATTATCGTCGGATTGTTTAGCATTGTTGGCCTTAACCTCTTCTCCTAAAAATAGCCAAACAAAAATTTGACCATAGTCTTGAGATTTATCGGGAATGCCATATTCAAAAATCGGACTATCAAATAATTGACCTTCTCGATACAGCGGTGGACAGTTATCCTGATTCTTTTCTCCCAGAAAATTTTGGACACACTGATCAGCTATCTCTTTCCATAAACGGGAATCTTGCTGTTCCTTCTGGGGTAGCCAAGCAGTTAGTAACAGAATTTGTCCTAGGAACCTGTTGTTACTGTTAATGTTACTGTTAATATGACTCGGAAGAAAGCACTGGTCTGGATTAAAATCGTTGAATACAGTCAGATCTACGTCTTCGGTTTTCTGATTATTCTCACGTTCAGGAATCCGAATATTCAAACCGAGAGCATAACTATCATAGATCTGGAGTGGACAAGCTTGACCAGTAATCCTTATTACTTTACTCTTATCTTGACCAATAATCGTTTTTTCTTTACTATTATTGACAGATAATTTTCCCTTCAAAGGTAAGAGAATGTTATCCTTGGTGGCTCCTGTTAGTAAAGCAATGCGGGAACCTTCGGCAACATCTTTCAGATCTAGCTTTTCTTGAATTTTAAATTTTTTACAAATCTGATTGTACTTTTCCAAAAGTAGTTTATTATTATCATCTTTGTCTGTTTGGGAATCACTACTAGATTTATTTATAAGATAGAAGGCAAAGAGATGAATATTAGGTGCGTATATTTTATAAGTCATTGTTTGAGATTTTTTGTAGTCATTCAGCCGTCAGCCGTCAGCCGTCAGCTTATTTTATTCAATAGCTGTTCGCGTAGCGTGCGCGTACCGCATAAGCTGATAGGTTGTCTGAGAAGTCTCATTTGCTACATCCAAGCCCCCTAAATCCCCCGAGCGATTGCTCGCTCGGGGGACTTTTAGAAGCAAATTGACTCCAAATTTGGGGGGCTAGGGGGGCAAAATTCAGTATCAAAAAACTTTTCAGATATCCTCTGATAGCTGAATGCTTACCCTTTGTTTGATTGTTGACTGTTGTCTTGATCCTGTTGATTAGTTTTAGCTTTAATAGTTTCTGTGAGGGTTTGTCGCAGTTCAAATATGTTTTGAAGAATACTTGCTTCGGAATTAGAGGGAAGCTTGGGCGAAGTGTTTAATTCCTTATAATTCTCAGCAAATGGAAGTACAGTATTTCTGACTTCTGTATGGGTTTGTAACCAATCAGTTAGTAGCTGATCTAATTCAGTTTTTGTTTTATTTTCTAAAGCTGATAAAACTTGGTCTAAATCTTGCAATTCCTC
This sequence comes from Moorena sp. SS36440bin_2, assembly GCA_011524395.1. Classification (GTDB taxonomy): domain Bacteria; phylum Cyanobacteriota; class Cyanobacteriia; order Cyanobacteriales; family Coleofasciculaceae; genus Moorena. The sequence continues at coordinate 2,518 of WTKN01000057.1, read as the reverse complement.
AATTTTGAACTTTTCATAGTGTTTGTTTAGGACTTGTGGAAAAACTTGGATCATTTTTTGAATTTTCATGATTTTGAATTTTTATGTAATTTAAAAAAAGTCTTGCCCAATGGCGCAGTAAGCACCCCAATAATAAGGAGAATAAAATCGTTTTTCTTCACGGTTAAAGAACCGGATTGCTTTCTTGATTTTATTATTAAAATTATTATCTAAATTTAAGTCTTTAGTTAACTTTTTAGCCCAATCTCGCAAGTCTTGTACCGTGGCATCCCGCAGCCAGAGTTGCGCTTGATTCAGGGCAACTGCTAAGGACATTTGCTTTCGGAGATTATGATAAAATTTAATCATCAACAATGCTGTAGACACCTCCTCTACCGCCCAGAGGCTACTAACTACTGCTGGACTACCCGCAACTAGGAAACCACTCGGTAAACCAATGTATTCGTCGCTGATGTTGGTGTAATCAATTAATCCTGTTTCACAAGCAGAAAGGGTAACAAGGCGACATTGTTCTAATTTCTGTTCTAATTTCAGGGCAAAAATCGCATCTAAGGTGAGGCATTTGTCTAAGTCAATCACTCCACCGTCATCCAAAGGTAAATGTTGTTCTGGATTGAGTTCAGCTGGTACAGGGCTGAGGTGGGCATTTGCCAGGATTAAGGCGGATTTCTGAGGCTGCTCAAGGTTAAAGTAACCGTGACAGCTAAAATGGACACAGTGGTAAGTGTTGAGAGATTTGCTATCTATGGCGGCTTTGGTGGCAGCGTTTTCCACAAGGAGATCTGTATCCCCTGGATTGAAGTAGCGTTTAATCACTTCTACTTCAATGTTGGCGTAACTTAAGTCACCCGTAGGGTTTTGGACGGCAAACAAGTGGGTAAAGTTGGGGCGTTCTCTGGTTTGAGCAAGTTGCAGTAGTTGGCAACTAGGGGCGTAACTTACCCCTGCTGGAAAGCGATGCATCAGAATTTGAGAGTTACCTTCTCTCTGCTGACTGTTGATAGGTAAGGCATGAAGGGGGAACAAATGTAAAAACTGATGGGGGATTAAAATTAAGCGATCGCACGTTTTGGGAATCTGCTTAATTATGTCATCAATGGACAGAATTTCTGCCAGTGAATGTAGGCGGTTACTAAGGTCGTTTTGCCAATCATATTTTTTTGTATTGTAGTCTCGCCAATATCGATTTGCCCAATTTCCCAATTCCTCGAAATCTTGTGACTCAGATTGCCAAACTATTGGCTGTTGAGCTTGGCGGGTGAAGATGAAAGTGAGCAGTTTATCCCCTGTAATGTAAAATTGTACAATGGCAGTGTGGTCATCTAATTTTTTCTGAAATTGCTCAAAGTTAAAGCTAGAACCGATAGGTAAATATTGGTCTTGTAAATCATTGCGCTGCTGTCGCAACTGTTGGAGACGGTGTGCGAGGGCGGTTGGATTTTCAGCTTTGCCATGCTGGATGTCGTACTGACCTGCTGCTATTTCATCCCTGTATTGTTCTAGTTTAGTAACAACATCTACAGGAAAGATAGTTTTCAGGTCACGGCGGATAATCTCTTCAACTAAATTGCGGGTTTTGCTCCGTTCAACATAGTCAATGGCTTCGGTGATATTAGTTAATTCTAGGCAAGTTGCTACCATCCCTAGATAGCTTCCGTTGTACTTTTCAGCTAGTTTGGTCTTGTTCTCTTCTACTCCAGAACCAGAATTAATTTCATATCGCAGGAGTTCTACGGTTTTAATGGCAGCATCAAAAGCCTTGTAAGCTTCCGGGAAATTTTGAACATCTTGGTAAGCAAAACCAAGGTTAATTTTAGTATCTAGATACTCAATAGGAAATGCCTCAAAGGTTAATACTCTAAGAGCCTGTTGGTAACAAGCGATGGCATCTTCTATATTCTGTGCTTTTTCCCCTTTGATTCTGTCAGAGTAAGCAAGACCGAGATTGTTTTGAGTGATTGCCCAATCCACAGGAAAAGCTTCACGGGTAAAAACGTCTAAAGCCAATTGGTAGCAAGCGATGGCATGTTCGAGGTTTTCTGCTTTTTTCCCTTTGATTCTTTCTAAGTAAGCATTACCGAGATTGTTTTGACTCCTTGCCCAATCAACAGGAAAAGCATCACGGGTGTAAACGGCTAATGCCAATTGGTAGCAAGCGATGGCATGTTCTAGATTTTCTGCCTTCTGACCTGTAATTCTTTCTAAGTAAGCAAGACCTAGATTGTTTTGAATCGTTGCCAATTCAACAGGAAAAGCGTCATGGGTGTAAATGTCTAAAGCCAATTGGTAGCAAGCGATGGCCTGTTCTAGGTTTTCTGCTTTTTTCCCTTTGATTCTTTCTAAGTAAGCATTACCGAGATTGTTTTGACTCCTTGCCCAATCAACAGGAAAAGCATCACGGGTGTAAACGGCTAATGCCAATTGGTAGCAAGCGATGGCCTGTTCTAGGTTTTGTGTTTTTTCCCCTTTGATTCTTTCTAAGTAAGCATTACCGAGATTGTTTTGACTCCTTGCCCAA
>WTKN01000369.1 GCA_011524395.1 Moorena sp. SS36440bin_2 | reverse complement strand
TCACCATTTTTCATGTTTAACTTGCGCAAAAAGTGAACTTGTTCCAACTGCGCCCATAGAGAAAGCGTTAAATCTTCTGTATAATCCTCAAAGGGATTCCCTGAATAGTCCGGTGAAAGAATGTAATACTCTTCATTCTTTACAGAAACAATAAAGTTCGACCACCCTATTTGTATCGAAAACCCGTCAGTCCATTTTTCTCTTTCTATCGTTTCAAAGATACGAAATAGACTCTCAACCTGCATTTTTAATTCATGTTCTGCTTGAACTACGACTACTTTATCCCCTATATTTCTAATGAATTTTTTCAATTATTCTTCCCTTTCTTTTTCCACTAATTTTGTTACCAAATGGATTGCGTTTGGACAGTACGTATGGTTTCTTTCTATAGCTTATACCCATAAAAATACTTTTGTCCTTTTTCCCAGCTTTTAATGGAAAGATTGTAAATATACTCCATCATTTTTTTATAATAGCTTGCATTCATAATTGTGCGGTAATCTCCAGGCACTTTTTCCCCAGTTAAAATGGATAATAAAGATGGAATCAACTCCATTTTTAATGGTTCTTCGTTATGTGCTGCACTCATCGCTCTTTGGACTAATTTTTTTGTTAAGTCTCCGGGAAAAGCTACATTTTGTTGAAAGTAATAACTTTCTGGATCATTCTCATTGCAATACTCAACATAATAGTCTCCTATTTCCTCGGCAGTCGCCTCTTCTCCGATTTTCGCTTCATAGTCAAGGAAAAAATCAAGCGAATCCTTTATGATAATAGCCGTATCGTCAATTTCATTCCAGTCTTCAAGTAAAGCCAATAAATACGGAACTACTTCAAGAGAAAGTGATGTTGTCGCTGCGGATGCAAACGTATCAACCGTTTCTTCGGTACTTTTACTCAAAAATCGCAGATTATTTGAATCTCTTAAGTCGTCATGTGTTGCGATAGCGAAAAAGACCCTTATACACAAATTCAAAACCGCTTCATCTTGAGTCCCGTTCATCAATTGAATTAATAGCGGCTTTTGAGTAAAATCCCCTATTTTATATAACTCAATTAAATTAAATAAAATGTCCCTTTCTGTATGGCTTTTCAATAGATGTTCTTTTATTTCAGCTTGAGATAAAGTGGTCTTTTCACCAAACCATATACTATTCATAAGGTTTCTTGAGCCTACCATCATTACACCTGCTTTCGCTAAGTAAATTATCTATTTCAACTTTCTCTTTAAATATTCAGCAATTTCTATTTGTCCTCGTTCAATCGCAAATGCATAAGCATCCATCTCTTTCATATTTTCACCAGAGTATGTAATCGATATATTAATATGATTCTCAACTAACAGTTTAACCATCTCAAAATGACCGTTATATATAGCAGCAAACAGCGGATTTTTATCTGGTTCACTGATATCAATTTTAATATTATGGTTAATAAGATACTTAGCAATATCTATATGTCCTTTTGCAGCCGCTCTTTCTAAGGCATTGGTAGAAAAAGTTCCTCCTTGTGCATTAACATCTATTCCAGCACGAATAAGGTATTGTACAATTTCTAAATGACCATGAGCTGTCGCTACATGTAGCCATGTGCCAAAAGGTGTAACCCATGTTAACATTTCTGGCTCTTTCTCAAGTAAGTCTCTCACCTTATTTAAGTGACCACCTTTTATAGCACCTCTAATAGCTTTTGTCATTTGAGTTATTTCCATTTTTCGTTTTCCCTCTACTTTCTACTTTGTAGAATTCTCTCCAAAATATATCGTCTCTCTGCTTGGTGTAATGCGCTGTAGTGTGGGGAGCTTATTGTCTATAGCAAGACTCGATTCGTTGCTTCTTCATATACTCCTACTAGTCTTCATTACTATGATTTTGTTTGATTTTATGTAAAAGAGCCATCACTTTTTCTTTATCATGGGCATGATCTTCCATATATACGTGGCAAATTTTGTGCAAGTAAGTTAAAAACGTTTCATAATCGACAATAACACTTTTGTCAGTGTCACCCGTACCGTCTAGAAATTCAATGCCGTTTTCCACATAGCCCTCTTCCCACGGCTCTAAGTCTCCTGAAAATGTACAAGTGTAGTACTCATTTCCATAACCAGTTTCCTCTGAAAAATAGTGTAAGACTTTTAAAAATTTTTGATCTGATAAAGCGCTATAAAAACTTATCATGGGAGACAACGTACAATCTATATCATGAAATAATTCTACGATTTTCTGCATTCGTATCACCCTTTTATAATTAATTGAATCAACATTTACTATTTGACCGTGACCACTACGCAAACGCTAGGGTTATCTCTTGAACCTCTATAATCTAAACACACAAAATCTCCTGCAAATAAAATAAAGATTGGTAATAAATATTTATTTCTACAAGATATCTGGCAATTACATAATGATGTTGAGTT
>WTKN01000127.1 GCA_011524395.1 Moorena sp. SS36440bin_2 | reverse complement strand
TGATTACTTGATTTTCAGTCTATCAAGTTTTCGGATAATAGTGGGATAGGTTCTTCAATGGTGTGATGACCAGCAGAGAGCGGTGCATCTGATGCAGCCTTATAACGATCTAAGAGCAGCATATTGTACTCGTACTTGAGAATTCCGTTGTCCATAAACAAGCTCACACCGCCACCGGAACCTCCCAAGGCATAGATAACGCCGGAAGCCAAAGGATTTTCACCCAGATCGACATCAATCGTAACCAAGTTGCTTTCACGACCTAGACCCGGTGCAGTGAATTCAGGCATACGAGTTGTGCTTTCATCAAAGACCCAGCTACTGTAGGGACTCCCGATCCGCTCTTCGGGATGAGTGTTGATGTACAGGCCGCCCCCAATGGGGAATGCCAAATTCTCTTCTGCTTCTTCCAAGAACAGTTGTTTCATTACCTCCAAAAGCTCTGGCTCCTGAGCGGCCAGATCGTGCATTTGAGTGAAGTCCTCGGTAATGTGATACAGTTCCCAAACGTCCTCATTGGGATCCCAGTCAAGGAAGCCCTCTGCTGATTCAGCTATATTCCAGGGGATCTGAGGACCGAAGGTGCAGGCATACCAGCCATCGATATAGATGCCTCGGCTGCCGCTGTTCTCGAAATACTGAACATTCTTTCGATCCTCTGCGTTGGCATCGTCGAAGGTGTACTTCATGCTAATCCCATCGAGGGGTTTTTGCTTGAAGCCGTAAACCTCGACCGGGGGGGTAATGCCCAGGATATCGTAGATAGTTGGAGTGATATCGTTGACATGGTGAAACTGAGACCGGGGGGTTTTGTCGGGGGTGATGCCATCGGGCCAGGAGATTACCATCGGGTTGCGGGTACCACCGAAGTGGGAAGCAACTAGCTTGGTATAACGGAAGGGGGCATCCCCTGCCCAGGCCCAAGCGGCGTGGTACATGTTTTCGGTTTTTGGGGTTCCCAGGGCATCAAGTCCGCCTAGTTCGTCGAGAGCCTCAAGTTGCTCCTCGATCGTACTGGGAATTAGGTTCTGGGCAAGAAATTCGCTGATAGTGCCCTCCTGACCTTCGGCACTGGCTCCGTTGTCACCAACAATATAAAAGACGATGGTATTGTCGCGAATGCCCAGATTGTCGAGTTCCGAGATCACCTCACCCGCCTGGGTATCCACATGTTCGAGAAACCCTGCATAGACTTCCATCAACCGCCGTTGGAAGTCACGTTCCGACTCGGGAATCTCATCCCATGCTGCCATGTCATCAGGCCGAGTAGCTAGCTGCGCATTTTCTGGAATCCAGCCCAGGGTTTTCTGGTTGTCAAAGACCCGCTTTTGGTATTCGTCCCAGCCGTCATCGAATTTGCCCTTATATTCATCTGCCCATTTCTTGAAGACGTGGTGAGGACCGTGGACTGCCCCTGGTGCCCAGTACATCAAGAAGGGTTTGTCGGGAGAATAGGAACGGTGGTGGCGCATCCAGGCGATCGCTTTATCCGCCATGTCTTCACTCAGGTGGTAAGTCTCGTCGTGGGGCGGCTCTATGGGGTTGAGGTTCTCATAGAGCCGCGGCTCATACTGAGAAGTTTCCCCCGCAAGGAAGCCGTAGAAATAGTCGAAGCCATGCCCAGTCGGCCAGCGATCGAATGGACCCATAGCTGTGGTCTCATTAGCTGGGGTATTGTGCCATTTGCCAAAAGCAGAGGTTTTGTAGCCGTATTCCCTCAAAACTTCGGCGACCGTGGCAGTGGTCTTGGGAATAACCCCCAGGTAACCATCCCAGTCCACCGCAAATTCTGCGATCGTACCTGATTGGGCCCGGTGGTGATTGCGCCCTGTTAACAGAGCGGCGCGGGTGGGCGAGCAGATGGCAGTAGTGTGAAAGGTATTATAGGCAATCCCTTCATCCCACAGACGGCTTAGGGTCGGCATGTGGATCTCGCCACCAAAGGTGTCAGGCTGCCCGAAGCCCACATCATCCAGCAGGATAATCAGGATGTTGGGCGGATTTTCGTTGGGTATACGGTTCGGTTCCTCGCGCCGGATCATCTCGGACTCTGCCAAAGTCGGTCCGGCAATGCTGGCTGATGGCACTGGCGGGAATGGCAAGGTCGAGCCATCAGCAGTTTGTGCCAAGACAGGGGGAGTAATACTTCCCAATAGGAGAGAGGTGGCGATCGCAAATATCGCGATCGCTCTCAACATTCGGTTTAAAAAATCCTTGAAAAACATGGTTAAAACCTTGTAAAAAGGAATAACAAAATCTCGATCTCAAGCTTCCATCCCAAAACGCGATCGAGATGATTTTGGGATGAGTGGGAGGAGTCAATTACTTCTACATTAGACCTCCTCTATTGGTCTTACGTAGCCAAAATAGACTTTTGCAAGAGGTCTATTTTTTGGCTATTCCGAAATTGACTTTGCTGACATTTCCTAGCTTAGGGGTAAGCTATCTCTGTGGATAATCAAAAATTCCAACTTTCTCAGCTATAAAATATAATTAAATAATTTACAACCAATTATAAGTAAAACTTATATTTAGTTGCAGGGTAAGGGCAAGAATCAATAAGCTGTGGCTTACCCTTGAAAAAACCTCGGTCATTCTCAACAAATTAACTCTATTGCGAGTACAGTTCTACGAGATTATAGGGGTTTCAAACCACGATCAACCGATATCTAACCAATGCACATTATGAGCCATTTTTTCTTGGGCTTACCGTGCTGGTGTAAATCCCTTTCCACAAAAGCATTCCCACTACCCACACTTAAAATCGCTTTACTGTAGTCATACTCAACCAAAGATTGAATTCTGCTGGTAATAAACTTGCGCTATTGAGGAGTTTAGATACTAGGAGTGATGGAATCCTGGTAGGCTTTCCCTTCTTCCCAAAGATCATAAATAGTCTGACCCTCTTCTCTCGGTTTGGAGTAGTAGTTGTCTGTTGGTACCAAAGTTTTCTGATTCATGGCATTTAAGAATTTTGTAGCTGAACTATGGGTTAAGGGAATGAGGAGTGAGCAAAAGACAAAATATAAATCCTGTAGAGGCGTTTGCGTAGGGTGGTGCGTAGCGGCATAGCATTCGCAGAGTAATACCGAATCCGGTTGAGAAAAAACGTGTTACTTCGCCCCCTAAATCCACCAATTATGGGGGATGCATGAATTATTTTTCACGTACTCTGAGAACCGGATTTGGTATAAATCCCCCAATTATGGGGGACGCATGAATTATTTTTTACGTTCTCAACAGAGCTTACAAAGCAATTGCCACTTCAACGGAAGGTTAGTTTGGAATTCTGCAATCCAACAATCCTGAGCAAGGTGGTTCTTCAAGGTCTATTGTCACCTTATTAATTTTGCCTGTGAAGGGGAAATGTGACTCAAAGTCAGATGACTCTGAGTCATCTGACTCAGAGTCATAATGAGCTACTGGTGTGAGTAAATCCATCCCTACATCTTGAGTTTCCAGAGAGAATCGTGCAGGTACGGTTTGTCGGATGTTGTATTTACCCAACATGCTCAAAGGCTCGAAATTCCTGTCAGCAATTTGCTCATCATTAACTAAGAGGGTAACTGCAGCTGGGTAACCCTTACCATCTCCATATTTTCCTGAGTATTCAAAGTTGAATCCAAGGGTAACATCATCACCAGAACAAACGTTGTCTATCGAGCAAATGTCGTCGATAGAAACAACATCGTAGTGAGTGCCAAAGAAGTTGTAGGTATAGTGGAGTTTTTTGTCCTTAATGTAGAAGCTATAGCCTCCGGTCTCTCCACCGAGCGCCAGGAGTACACCTTCAGCACCTTCAGGAGGAATCGTTACCTCAGCAGTAACCTTATGATCTTTGCTTTTCACATCTGGTGCTGTCCCTTCTGGCAGTCGAACGGCACCTTCATAGAAGTCGAAATGATAGCGTCCTGCAGTAAAACTGGGACGTAAACTAACATCACCTCGTTCAACAAAGCGATCGTCCAGAGGAAAAACATTATACTTACCTCCCTCAACTAGGAATAAGTCTTTGAGTTCCTCTAATTTCTTAGGAAGATAGGGTGATGCAGATAAGTCACTGATTTTAGATAAGTCGTTGCCTTGGGAGAAATCAGTCTTTAAATCGTACAGTTCCCACTCATCTTCATCGAAAGGTTTAAGAGGTTCATCGCCAACTGGTTTAGAATGCACAGTTGATGCCATCCATTCGTGTTCTCCTTCATCCTTGTAGATGCCTCGATTCCCAAACATCTCAAAATACTGAGTTTTATGAGTACCTTCAGCACCTTCTCCATTACGAAGTTTCTTATCAAAACCAAAGGTATAGGCTAAACTCATCCCTTCTATCGGCTGCTGCTGGATGCTGTTAACGATCTCTGGTTCCTGAATCCTAGTTACTTCCAGAATTGTCGGTGCGATATCAATAACATGATGAAACTGGTCTCGGATCTCCCTTGTGTCTGGATCCGTTTTAATAACCTTTGGCCATTTAATAATCATGGGATTGCGAGTACCGCCAAAATGGGAAGCTATCTCCTTTGTCCATTGGAAAGGCGCATCCGTAGCCCAAGCCCAGGCAACGGAGTATCCTGGCGAGGTTCCGGTGTCACGCGCACCCCAATCCTCTGCACACTCCTTGATTTCTTCTATGTTATAGCCCAGTCCGTTAAGATTTCTCATGGTGTTGCAAGTTCCATTCACACCACCGCCTGCTGAGCCACCGTTGTCACCCACGATATAGATTATCATGGTGTTTTTTACTTCCTCTTCAGGAATAGCATCAAGGACGCGACCTACCTCTACATCAGTGTATTCTAGAAAAGCCGCATAGATTTCCATCTCCTTGGCTAATGCCGCACGAGCGCTGTCGTCGAATTCATCCCAACCAGGTATTCCTTCTGGGCGAGGGGTAAGTACAGTATCAGCAGGAATTATACCGGGAGTTTTCGCAGTTTCACCGTTAATGCCCTTCTGACGATTGTAAATTTTCACACGCTCTTCGTCCCAACCGTCATCAAACACACCTTTGTATTTATCGCGATAGGAATCTGGTGGTTGGTGAGGTGAGTGGGTAGCACCGGGAGCAAAGTAAAGGAAGAAAGGACGATCTGGTGCAATTGAATGCTGATTGTTCATCCAACCAATTGCTTTATCGGCAAGGTCATGGGTGAGGTTGTAGTCTTCTCCATCACTGGTTTTGGCTGGTGCATTGATTGGGTTCTGATTTTCATACAGTGCTGGATACCACTGGTCTGTTTCTCCACCAATAAATCCGTAGAAGTAGTCAAATCCCAAACCATTAGGCCAGCGGTCAAAGGGACCAACCATACTGGTTTGGTTATCAGGAACATTGTGATTTTTGCCGAACCAAGCTGTGCTGTAGCCATTTTCTTGGAGAACTTCGGCAATGGTGGCTGTGCTTTTGGGAATCAAGCCTTTATAACCTGGATAACCTGTTGCCAGTTCCTGAACCACTCCACTGCCTACTGAGTGGTGATTGCGTCCAGTTAGTAGAGCCGCACGAGTTGGCGAGCAGAGGGCAGTTGTGTGGAATCGATTATACGTTATCCCTTCGTCTGCTAGCTTCTCCAAAGTTGGTGTTTTAATCGAGCCACCAAAGGTTTCTGAGGAACTAAATCCCACATCATCCAACAGGACAAGGACAATGTTAGGTGCTTTTTTTGGGGCTTCAGGGGATTCCATAATTGACTTATCTGGCTCCCCGGAAGTTTCGTAAGTGACACCAATGTCACCTTTAAATTCTGGGTCTGGTTGGGGCAAAATTTCCTGAGCCAAGGCTGGTGGTACCAATACTCCTAGGCAAAAAATCGCCACAATTAGGAGATTGAGTAATCTTTTAAGTTTTAGTACAGTTTTCTTCATACACTTAGTGCTGTTAACACTTGAGTTTTTCATGGATTAACTCTTTGTTGACATCCTCTTGCGCCTGTTCCCGCAGCATTGCCGCAGTCTAGGCGCGGAGGTTTCTACTGAGCCGTAACTCTTCAGAGTGGGGTGCTGACCAAGGTCGAGAACTATTCCACTCCAGGAAAAAGCATTCATCCAAAGCCCTAATCGAAGCAGGGTGGGTCATGCCGACTCTGTTGTGCTATGACTCTGTTGTGCTATGGGGTAAGTCAAAGACCTCACGGTGGGCTTTCCGTTGGCGAATTAAATTCGCCACGGGTCCCACCGCAAGTTAACTTTAGTGGTAAGCTATCTCTGTGAATAATCAAAAATTCCAACTTTCTAAGCTATAAGTTTTAAATAACTAATTTTTTAAATATATTAGTTTTGCTTATATTTGGTTGGATTATTTTTTTGATAAACTGGTGCTCAAATGAGTTTATTAATTGATGCCAACAAAAGTAAAACTACCCAAGCTGAGGATGATCCTGGCACAGGCAATCAGAATATTTTCTCCAAATCCTTTACAGATGTAGATCGTTTCAAAGAGTTTTTTGAGTATCAAAATAAGGAAATAATACAACTCAGTCCCGGTCCTCTTCAAGCTGAGTTTTTGTCGATTCAGGTTGGTAACTTATTTTTTGTATATAATCAGGCGAACCAAGGGATTCAATTTTCGGGGGAGGGGACAAAGGAATACATATCTTTTGCGATACTTTGGTCTGAAAATGAAAAGGAATATTACTCCTTCCGTCACCCTTTGGAGCCTAAAAGGACTATTTTTGGTTTCAATAACAGGGAAGCAGACGACATATTTCCTCAAGGTGCAAGGTTGACACAGATTATAATCCCTGTTAAAACGTTTGATGCTTATGCAGACCAACTAAAACGCCACGATATAGACGATAATTTCCGGAGTAAAAATCATGTGAATTTGCTACCAACGGGGATGAACGAAATTAAATATTACCTGAAACAACTTGTTTGGTTAGCATTACACAAACCTACTTGGTTACAAAACCCTCATATTGAGCAACTCGTTGCTGATGATTTCCTTCCTTTGTTGATTAGTAATATTCCCACTAAGTTAAATTCCAAGTGTTTTATCAAACCTTCCCGAAGAGCAAAGTTGATTGCCCAAGCTGAAAAAGAAATGTTAGTCCACTTGGAAAAACCTCTGACCTTAAAACAGCTCGCTCAAAATTTAGGGTCTAGCAGTTCTGCCTTATCCTATGGTTTTCAGGACTTATTTGGCTTGAGTCCCATGCGCTATCTCAAGGTACGACGACTTAATGCAGTGCGAGAACGCTTGAAAGCAAGCGAACCAGAACGTTGTACCATAGCCATCCTTGCTAGTGAATTTGGGTTCTACAGTCCTTGTCATTTTACTCAAGATTACAAAGCTATGTTTGGGGAGTTACCTTCAGATACATTGCGAAACACTGCAAACTAAGCCTTGACTATCGATCGAGAAATATAGCAATTATCATAGCTATGAGGTCTACAATTTCGGGATTTTAGGGAATAGGGAACAGGGAATCGGCAATCGGCAATCGGCAATCAGGAATCGGCAATCGGGAATCGGGAATCGGCAATCGGCAATCGGCAATCGGGAACAGGGAACAGGGAACAGGGAGCAGGGAGCAGGGAATCGGGAATCGGGAATCGGGAATCGGGATGCGCTGCATCAAGAGGTGCGACCCGTGGTGAATTTAATTCTTAATTCTAAATTCTTCATTCTTAATTCTTAATTCTAAATCAACATATGAGGTAAATTACTGAAGTCTATAGGATTAACTTTAAGTGACAGCTCCTACACTGACCCGTTGGGTTCAGTGTAGGCTTCGCAACCAATCCGGCTATTGCTTAGGAGGCGTTGCGCTTTAAGAACGGACTGCCCTGCCGCTCTGTTTCTTATATTTATTGCTGCATTGTGGTCGCGATCCAAATTGCATCCACAATGAGGACAATCGTGCCAACGAATATGCAACTTTTTAGGAACCTTTTTACCACAATTATAACAATCTTGTGAAGTGTTTTTGGCACTTACTGGAACCGCCAACAAGCCAGCATTCTCGGCTTTGCTTGTTAGGATCATCAGGAAGCTTGACCAGCCAGCATCCAACACAGATTTAGCCAATCGGGATTTAGCTAATCCCTTAACATTTAGCTTTTCATGAGCTATTACATCATATTTGTACAACAAGTAATTCGCTGTCTTAAAGTGAAAGTCTTTTCGCTTATCTGCTACTTTTTTGTGCTGCCTACCAAGTTGCTTAATAGCCTTGAGCCTATTGTTACTACCCTTCTTCCGTCGAGATATCCGCTTCTGGATAACCTTTAATCTTTTTTGAGATTTTCGGTAATATTGCGGGATTTTTATTGTCTCCCCTTCGGAAGTAGTCAAGAACTCTTTAAGCCCAACGTCAATACCAACTATTGAGTCAGGATTAAGATCAGGCTTAACCTCAGGCACAGTCTTGTCTTCTAGATAGAGCACCAAGTAATAGCCATCACATTTTTTAGTGATAGAAGCCGTCTTGATTTTGAATCTATCAGGGATAGGGCGATGCAGGATGACCTTAACTTTCCCTATCTTTGGTAGATTGATCAGATTACCTTCTAAGCACCCGTCTTTCATTTGAGGGTAAGTAAACGTACGGTAGCGATGGCGTTTCTTAAACCTGGGTCTACCGCTACGTTTTCGGTTACTATCTCCTTTGATAAACCTGTCAAAGGCTAACTTTACCCTTTTGACTATGTCTTGAAGTACTTGAGAATGGATGTCCTTATACCAAGGATGGGTCTTTTTTAGGCTAGGTAAGGTCTTTTTCTGACTGTAATAATCCGGGTTTTCCCTTAGTTCTGGAAGATGGCAAACAAGAGGACAAGCGTTGATAGAACAACGATTTTGCTCGTACCAATTGAACCTATCAGCCAACAAGTAGTTATACTGAGCGCATAACATTGACAGCCATTGATCTATTTGAATTGATTGATTTTTGGTTGGTTTTAACTTGTACTGATAAGCTATTCGCATCACTTTTTATCCTGTTTATCGACCCATTACAATCGTAACATACGTACAGTCGTGTGGTAAGCCATAATTAAAGACAAAAAATTGACAATTAGAGTTACTGATTTTGAGAAAAAGCAATTAGAACAAGAAGCCCGCGTGGAATGACTCAATATGAACTACTTAGAAGTTTGATAGCTCGCTTCCCGGATCCTTGCATACCCTGTGCAAAATTCATCCCACACTCATGCTGCGCATGTTCGTTGTGCGGCTTCTTTTGCCGCTAGCTAAAATAACGATCAACAGTACTAACGGGATAAACACCGAAAAATTGGCTATAGCAATCCCTGTAGGAATTGTGATAATTTTTCGTCTCTACTCCCGAGTCCCGACTCCCGAGTCCCGACTCCCGAGTCCCGAGTCCCGACTCCCGAGTCCCGACTCCCTGCTCCCTTTCCTATACCTTTAAGGATGAAACTACAAACAAGACTGGAATTAGTAATACTAGTCATTTTCTTATGCGGCTGGATCATAGCTGGATTGATCACCTATGCTGTAGAACAGCAACATGCTCGTAAGGAAGTTGTTCATACTGCGGAAGTGCTGTTGAGTACAGCAGTGGCGGCTAGGGACTACACTGCTGATCAAGTTCGACCGTTGCTGGGAGAACTAGAAACAGAAGAGTTCCTTCCCCAAACTGTGCCCTCCTATGCCGCCCAACAATTGTTCAAGGGTCTGAACCAGGACTATGACGGCTATACCTATGCTGAGCGGGCGCTTAACCCCACCAACCTGAAAGATCTGGCTGAGGGATGGCAAGTTGAGCTGATTCGAGAATTTATCACTCACCCCAATCTTAAGGAAATTATTGAGCAGCGCTCTACCAAGCAAGGACTCAAAAGTGTCTACGTTGCCCAACCGATCCAGATTAAGTCCCAAAGCTGTTTGCAATGTCACGGCAAGCCGGAAGATGCTCCCCCAGCCTTGATTAAAACCTATGGTGATGCCAGGGGCTTTGATTGGAAGCTAAATGAGATTGTTGGGATCAGGTTGCTCTCTGTGCCTACGTCAATGCCAGAGAAACAAGCGCGGCAGGCTATTTTTTCATTCTTATTGCTGCTAGCCAGCATTTTCTTAATCGCTTACACCACAGTCAGTCTAATCGTCAGGCGCTGGGTAGTTAATCCCCTCAACAGCATTGCTCACTTGGTGGAGCAAATCAGCCTCAGAAAGGTGGAAGGTTCGCAATTACCAGATGGTCGCTCTGATGAAATTGGCAAGCTCAGCCAATCCATCAATAGATTGCTGATCAGCTTGAGTAAAGCGCTTTCAAACTGCAACTTACCCTCAAGTCACTCTGACGATATCTCTAACCCGAAATGACTGCAAAAAACTTAAGTATTCTCGGCCTCACCGGTCTGTTGCTTTTAGCCTATACCTTTGTGCGTAGCAACCCAGACCTGGTATCAGACTCGATAGTGAAGTACCTACAAATTACGGTATTGGTCTGCAGTAGTGTTGTAATCGTTAATTTTCTTTCCTTTCTCGTAGTTGATGTTTGGTTTGCCCGCTCCCAAGGTAAACAACCCTCAGCCTTGCTCAAGCTGGTTATTTCCCTATTACTCTATGCAGTTTGCTCGGTTTTGATCTTAGGAATACTCGGGGAAAACATTGCAGCCTTCTTTACCACCTCAGCATTAATCACAGCGGTGATCGGCTTTGCTCTACAGTCTACTTTAGGTAATTTCTTTTCAGGGGTAGCCCTACGCATTGACCAACCGTTTCAAATTGGTGACCGAGTGATTATCCGTGATGTAGAGGGCCTCATCGAGTCGATCACCTGGCGCTCGATAGCGATACGTCGGTGTACTGGTGAAATGACTTACATTCCGAATGGGTTAATGTCAGATGACTTACTTACGGTGATTCCCACTAAGACATCCACGGTACAACCAGTGATGCGCTCTGTGGAATTTTTAGTTCCTGCTGCTTCTCCTCCCCAACAAGTCATTGATGCTGCCTATGGAGCAGTTCTGAATCAACCCCACCCTAACATTAACCTTGACAAACCGATTCAAGTCAGGATGTGGGAATATGACTTGGCGGATCCAGGGCTGTTTATCACTTACAAACTTTTCTACTTTCCTAAAAACTACAACCTTGCTCCGCTACACACGGATCGCGAACTCTTACGCCGAGTCTGGTATGGGTTACGCCGTGAAGGATTAAGTCCTAAGTATATTATCCCCTCCCACAAGCAACACCTAAAACTCCTCAGCTCCATTGAATTCTTCCGCCACTTCAGCCTTGGAGCACAGAAAATCCTGATCGAATGTGCCAAGCCTCTACTATTTGATGCTGGAGAAACCCTCAGTAGCAAAAATCTGCCCCAAGACGCTATGTTTATTGTGGTTAAAGGCTGCCTAGAGGTGGAGCAACAGGTGGTTATGACCTTGGGCAAGACTACAGTCAAAGCATTCAGTCATAGACCGAAAGCCCAACCCCCTACTCCATTAGATCAACAGGTGATTGAAAGGCTCGCTTATCAGCTAGCTCACTACATCGGTCCTACTGCTTTTTCTGTAGCCCATGAGGCGGCAGAGCAGACATCCTCTCTGTACTGGCTTTACCAACTTTTAGCACCAGAGATTCACGATCTTGAGCAACGGCAGGAATTCCTCAACTACTCCCCTCCATTTCCTGTGGAACAGTTACAAGCCGGAGACTTCTTCGGTGAGATGACTCTTTTCTTCGGTAAACC
The DNA here is from genome assembly GCA_011524395.1 of Moorena sp. SS36440bin_2. Classification (GTDB taxonomy): domain Bacteria; phylum Cyanobacteriota; class Cyanobacteriia; order Cyanobacteriales; family Coleofasciculaceae; genus Moorena. The sequence continues at coordinate 7,146 of WTKN01000127.1, read as the reverse complement.
CTTGCCAACGGTTACCATCACTGCTGCCACGGAGACTGAGATTCTGGTCATCACTCAGGAGTCTCTTAGTGAAGCGTTACGGGACGATGACACACTCCTAGATCCCTTGAGCCAGCAAGTTGCTAAACATCAGAGCAACTATCTGGCTGGAACAATGCAGATGTCTGCCTTAGAGGTATTACCAGCAGATGGGATCAAGCTGAGGCTTTTGGCCACGCTACGCGAACGCTTCCGCCCTTGAGCGATTGGGCGATCTGATTAGTGCTTAGTTGTGGGGAATCGGGAATCGGGAATGCGCGAATGCGCGAATGCGCGAATCGGGCATCGGAAATTGGGAGTCGGGAAAGAGAGGGGAGGTGTGGGAGGTGTGGGAGGTGTGGGAGGTGTGGGGAGTGATAAAAGTTAAATCATCTGAAAATGCTAGGACTTATCGACTCAGATATGTAAAATGTCTGTAATCCTCTTTTCCCTACTCCCTACTCCCTACTCCCTGGAAAATGCTATAGATTTGACGGTAAATTGGTATAATTTTCTAAAAATAGCAACATTAAAAACAGTATAAGCTCTTTAACTAGATGTCACCCATGAAAATTGATCATGTTCATTTCTATGTTGAAGATGCTACAGTTTTTTCTGATTGGTTAGTCCACACTCTTGGCTTTCAACGGGTCGCCAGTGGCAGTAGTTACCATACCTACACAGACGTTGTAAAAAGTGGCTCAATCACGTTTCTTATCTCTTCACCTCTGACATCAGCAAGTCCTATTGCTGAGTTTCTGCGTATACATCCTCCTGGGGTGGCTGACATCGCTTTTCTAGTAGAAGACCTGGAAGCGGTGATTGAGAATGCGATCGCTCAGGGAAACGAATTGCTACAACCACCCCAGGAGCAATTGCAAAGACAGGGACGGCTCAAGTGGAGTAGAATCCCCTCCTGGGGTTCTCTGGTTCATACCCTCGTTGAGCGGGATGGCATCTGTGACGAATCCTTTTTCCCGGCTCAGTTGAACTGGATCACAAAAACTGCTGATGGTAAGGTACCCTCCCTTAGTAGAGAGGGAAACCAGGTCAATAACAATCTTCAGACCATGTTCACCACCATTGATCATGTGGTACTTAATGTAGCGGCTGGTGAGTTAGAACGGGCAGTAAATTGGTATCAACAAGTGCTGGAATTTTGCCCACAACAACTATTTGCTATTAAGACACAACAGTCTGGTTTATACTCTCAGGTCATGGTTGATCCCACTGGTGAAGTCCAGTTGCCCATCAATGAACCAACGTCTGCTAATTCCCAGATTCAGGAATTTCTAGATTTCAATGGTGGACCAGGAATCCAGCATATTGCTCTTAGAACTAGCAATATAGTAGAAGCGATCGCGCAACTCCGTGGTCGAAATTTGCCGTTTATTGAAGTTCCTTCCAGTTACTACAGCCAGTTGCGGCAAAGACCAGGCAGCTCTAAATTACCTTTACCACCAGCAGAATGGGAAGAAATTTCTACCAGACAAATTTTAGTAGATTGGCAGCAAGAGTTTCCCCAAGCTTTGTTACTTCAAACCTTCACCAAGCCCATTTTTGGCAAGCCTACTTTCTTTTTTGAAATCATTGAGCGCCGCTTTCAGGCCAAGGGCTTTGGAGAAGGTAATTTTCGTGCTTTATTTGAAGCCATCGAGCGGGAACAGAACAAGCGAGGAAGTTTATCAAGGTAAATTTCTCTACTTGGAGGTATTGACAAAATGCCTTAGCTTTTAATTTGTCACCAATATCAAGTATCCGGTAGAATTCTCTGTGTAGTGACAAACCTTAGTTTTCTAGACCAGAGAATCATTGGAAGTAAGAGTGGCAAGGTATCGTCTGAGTCAAAAATCCGGACGCGGTCAGTCCTCTCGTCTACATGTCAAGCTAAGGCAAACAAAGTGGTTTCCAAGGAAACTGTTTAGACTAACGAGTTCCTCATCTTAAACTCAAAAACCATAAAGTGTCATCAAAGGTGAGTTTTAAATGTTAACCGCATTACAACAAAGGAAATTAAAAACATTATTCAATAATATCGATGCCGATTCAGGTGGAACTCTTAACCAAGATGATTTTCATCTGATTTTGAATAAACTATCTATTTCGCGAGGGCTAAAACCTAATTCTTGGCAATATGCTTATCTGCGTTCAATCTTGGTGTCCATGTGGAATAACTTGAGTTTAGCTGATCAAAATAGCGATGCAGAAATCACCCTTGAGGAATGGTTTAAGTATTACGACAATCTGATTCACTCAGATGCCTATGAACCCCTTATTCAATTGCAATGTGATGTCTTTTTTGCTTTACTTGATGAGGATGACAATGGAGAAATTAGTCAGCAAGAGTATGTAGATTTGGTCAGTGCCTATGGTGTTGATGCTACTTGGGCAAGGGAAAATTTTTACCACCTCGATTTGAATAGTGATGGGCATCTCTCTCAGGAAGAGCTTTTCACCTTGATGGATGAATTTTTCCGCAGTGATAATCCAAAATCTCCTGGAAATTACTTTTGGGGCTGGTTGACTGACAAAAGTTTACGAGCGAAGCCCTGAAACTCTCTATAGACAAGGGTTCTAGGCCTTGCAGGAAATGCACTTGTGCATTGATCGTTTTGGGCTTCAGATTTTCAGCTTGATCATTTGCCTTCAAGCCTTGCCACTAAAGGGCTTCGCCGGGTTCGCTCGGATAGTCCTGAAACCCTTATTGAGCAGTCGATATGAAATGTTTTGTCAGTCAACCAGCTTTTGGGGTTTCTATTAAATTTTTAAGGTATACCAATCCTAAATGAATTGTGATAATTTTTGTTCCCTGTTCCCTGTTCCCTACTCCCTACTCCCTGTTCCCTGTTCCCTGTTCCCTGTTCCCTGTTCCCTTTGGTATATTAATCTCAGCTATTTTAGAGCGAATTCGACGTTCAGACATTACCGAATTTTATTGTCCAATAGATGTAGAACTGAATAAGACTGGGTAGACCTCTTGGTATTTCGTTAGTCCTAAACTTCTTACACAAAAAGGGATACCCACATTATTTACTATATAGCAATTGATCAAACCCATCAACTATTTCTTCCAAGGAAACTTGGTACCCATCTCAGTTAGGGCAGAAAATACCAAATACAGGATTAGTAAACCAACAGTAGCTAGAAACAAAACGATATCATTGTCCATAAAATTAAGAGAATCGGGAATCGGGAATCGGGAATCGGGAATTGGGAATCGGGAATCTACCTCACCTATTGGATAAGCTCCTAAACCGTCAAACGCCTTTCAATCCCATTTTCCGAACAATCACACATCTCCTGAACTGTCGCCTCAATCACACACTCACCATTTCCCACCAGTACTCGTAAACCAGTATTTTCCCCTTGAACAACACCCAGTTGTTGCCAATATTCCTCATCCCCTAACTGTTCTTTTAGATAAGATTCCCAACTTGTTTGGTGTTGAGGACTTACAGAAACCAGAATCCGACTCCCCCCCTCACCAAATAGCACCTGATCCCACCGTAGGTCTAACGACTCGGAGCTATAGCCTAGAGTAATGTCTGCCCCCAACTTACCTCCGATACAGGATTCAGCCAAAGCCACCACTAATCCTCCTTCAGCACAGTCATGAGCAGAATTTACCCAACCTTGACCGATACCCTCTCGCGTTACCGTTTGGACACGACGCTCTAAATCAAAATCCACTACTGGTGGCTTGCCCGCAACCATGCCATGAATAGTTGCCAGATACTCCGAAGCGCCTAATGTAATTTGGGATTGAGTTTGGGATGTAATTTGGGATTGACTATTGTCCCAGTATTTAGTCCCCAATCCTAATAAATAGATTAAATCCCCTTCAGCTTGCCAACCTTGACCACAGGTTTTAGTAATATCAGGAATTAATCCTACCATCCCTACTACTGGCGTAGGGTAAATCGACTGAGGATTGCCGTCACTATCAATGGTTTCGTTATACAAGGAAACATTTCCCCCAGTCACAGGAGTGCTCATTTCCCGGCAAGCCTCTGCTATTCCTGCACAAGCAGAGGCCAGTTGCCAGTAACCCACAGGCTTTTCAGGAGAACCAAAATTCAGATTATCCGTCACGGCCAAAGGTTCTGCACCCACACAGCTGAGATTCCGTGCTGCTTCTGCTACCACAGCCTTTGCCCCTTCATAGGGGTCAAGATAAACATAACGGGAATTACAATCCACCGTTGCGGCCACACCAGCATTAGAGGTTACAGGTTGCAGGTTAGTTTCGGTTGAACCTCCAACATTCAACTTTTCAACATTCAACTGCTGTAAAGGACGTAACCGAATCACCGCAGCATCAGCATTTCCTGGCAGAATTAAGGTATTGTTCTGAACTTGGTGGTCGTACTGACGATAAACCCAGCATTTCGAGGCAATAGTAGGAGTATCTAGGAGTTGAAGTAAGATTTGATTCCAAGTGTGATGCTTACTGTTAATCTCAATACCTGTAACATTACAGGGAGGGAGGGATTCCCTATCCCATTCCCAAGCCTTCAATGCATAGTCTGGTGGTTCTGTCAATAGCTCCCGCTGATAAATTGGAGTATTATCGGCTAGGGCAGTAGCTGGGATTTCTGCTGCTACCTCCCCTTGGAACAAAATCCTCACCAAAGGTTCCTCGATTACCGTACCTGCTACCACAGCATGGAGTCCCCAACGGTGGAAAACATCTATCAGTTCTTGTTCTCGACCCTTGTGGGCAACAAACAGCATTCGTTCTTGGGATTCCGACAGCAGGTATTCATAAGGCACCATACCGGTTTCTCGCGCTGGCACCAGATCTAAATCGAATTCAATACCCAAGCCCCCTTTAGCTGCCATTTCTGAGGTAGAACAGGTTATGCCAGCGGCTCCCATATCTTGAGCAGCTACTACCGCACCGGTTTGAAATGCCTCAAGACACGCTTCAATTAGAGACTTTTCTAGAAACGGGTCCCCCACTTGAACCGCTGGCCGGTCATCTAGGGATTGATCCGTCAGTTCCGCACTAGCAAAACTTGCCCCTCCCATGCCATCTCTACCGGTAGTGGACCCGACATAGAGCACAGGATTTCCAACTCCAGAGGCTCCAGAGGTAACAATTTCCGGAGTTTCCATCAGTCCCAGAGCCATCACATTGACCAAGGGATTACCAGTGTATGCCCGGTCAAAATAAACTTCTCCCCCTACAGTAGGGACACCAACGCAATTGCCATAGTGACTGATTCCTGCTACTACCCCATTAAACAATCGTCTAGTGTTGGCATTATCCAAAGTCCCAAAGCGCAGAGAGTTCAAGACCGCAATCGGGCGAGCTCCCATGGTAAAAATATCCCGTAGAATCCCCCCTACTCCGGTAGCAGCTCCTTGAAACGGTTCTACCGCTGAGGGGTGATTGTGGGATTCAATTTTAAAGGCCAGTTGTAGCCCATCACCCAAGTCTACAACACCAGCATTTTCTCCAGGACCGACTAGAATACGTTTGCCTTCTGTGGGAAATTGCTTGAGTAGAGGACGGGAGTTCTTGTAGCAGCAATGTTCCGACCACATCACACCGAACATTCCCAGTTCAGCTTTATTGGGATGACGCCCTAGGCGCTGGACAATTTCTTCATATTCAGAAGGGGTTAAGCCTTCAGCAGCAATCTCTTCTGGGGAAAAGGAGGTCGAGGAATTAGTCGGCATATAACTCTGGGCACAAAGGGCACAGGGATTATTTTATAGAGTTATTGCTATCAATAGCTAGACTTCTTCGACTCCTTTGGATTTTTGCGTATCAGCTATCAGCGATTAGCGCTACGCGCAGGCTACTTGAGTGGCTATTGGCCAACGGCTGACCGCTGACCGCTGACTACTGACTACTGACTACTGACTACTGACTTCTGCTATACCTTACCAATTCCTTAGCCACAATAAAATCACCCACGTGGGTAATGTCTCGGATATATTCCCCGTATTACTCTGTAAGCATAGCTGCAACTTACAATCTTATCACCCCTAAAAGCGCAGCTCTATCAATAAACACTATTAATCTATCTATTGGAGGCAAATCCATTATGTCTAGAAATTTTGAAAATTTAGCCTACTCTGTATCCACCCTAGTTTATCAATACAATTGCTATAGCCCAAACACAATCGAATACGTTTTATTTAATCAAGGACTCCTAGCCGGTCTGGAAAGACAAACCGAAGCTAGCGACAGTCAAGTTTACCTAGAAGGATATGAAATAGGACAGACCTATTAAATTAGGATCCACTTTTGGCCCTGGGCGCACTGGGGGGAGTGCCCAGAGCAAGACATTAATCCTAAGGTTGGCAGTGCCTACCAACGCGGTTTGCAAGCATCTGAATCTGTCTAGCGCACTGCCCAAAGCGAGCAATTAGCCTGCTTTTCTCCAGTCAATCCTCGATCAGACTACGAATTTCTCTAACTTGTTCGATATACTCCCCATCATTCCAAACTGGTACAACTCCCTCGTAAGAAATCGGTTCAACTAAATCAATCCATGAGCGACAGCCTCCGTACTCTTGGTAGTAGGGAGTGATCACAGGCTCAGGTAACTGATAAGTACGCAAAAGCAGTACATATAAAGGTTGACGTGGCTTCCACTTCAAACGCTCAGTCACAAATTCTTCATTCCAAATATGATAGGCTCGCAGAGCAGCAACAGTTGATTGCTCCGTTACGGGCAAAATATCAGTAATTTCAGCCCAGCTACCAATCCGAACCGTTTCCGGATGCCAACCTGAGGGCACAGGTTTCACAACTCCCGCATAGTCAGGTTTAAGCAAATTAGGCTTTTGATGTTCATAGGTAGGGTAGAGTAAAACCTGGTGGTGAGCGACACTGAAGCAGTTGCCCTGTTCACGAATACCGCCTTTGCGCAACAGCATAATCGTTTTACCAGCTTCTAAGGCATCAACCGCAACAGCCCATTCTTTCAGGGCATGGGTAGTAGTTGAAAGCATAAATTTAGTAATGGGATTTTTCCAATAACAATAAGACGTTTGCGTTTTCCTAGGATAGGATGCCAAGATTACTCTCAGTAGGGAATAGGGAGTCGGGAGTCGGGAGTCGGGAGTCGGGAGTCGGGAGTCGGGGTAAGAAATTTTAATTTACCATCACCC
>WTKN01000022.1:17660-18965 GCA_011524395.1 Moorena sp. SS36440bin_2 | reverse complement strand
AGGGACTGAGGCCGTAGGCCACGCTACGCGAACGGAGCAGGGAGCAGGTAAGAGAAACCCACCCCTAACCCCTCCGACGAGGGGAAGGCAAGAGCCAATAGTCAAACAATTATGTGTACCTCATGAGTCCTATAAACGCTAGAACTAGTAACTATAAAGTAATTCTAAAGTAATTATAAATAGTGTTTAATATTCAAAAATTATTAGTAACAGCCAAGGTGCACAGGATTGTTTTCCCTTTTACCTCTTCTCTGCTCCCTACTCCCTACTCCCTACTCCCTGCTCCCTGCTCCCTACTCCCTAAATTGGAATTTGTTGAAGTTATTCAAATAATCCCATGTTCAAAGCCTTAGTACTGATTCCCGTGTCAGCCGCCGCTAGCTATTTTATAGGGTATGGGCTGAGTAATAATTGGAATTACAATGATCATCCGATTGTCCAACTGATTTCTACTGATCAATCCACAACAGTCAATTTATTCAATCTCGGAAATCTCGGCAATCTTGTAAAAAACGATACCAATGCCCAAGAGTCACAAACTATTCGTATACCACAACGGTTTCCTCAGGGAAAGTTTTCCCAGAGCCGAGCTCAGTTAGACCTAGGTAAGTCATGGCCAAGGTCACTAGCTATTCCTGGAGAAACCGTTAGCCCAGAAACCGTTGCAACTATTAAACCACCCCCCCTGCCTCCACCCCTTCCTAGGGTAACGGTTTCTCCGGCAGATCTAGTACTACCGATGAAAATCCTACCGAGCAAAAAACTACAGATTAACCGTATTGTTGCTCGCTCCGTTGGCAGTGATTTGATCAAAATGCCATGGGAAACCGTGGAGCCACCTCCAGTGAAGGTACCCAAAAAACCGCCAGCTGAGATGATTGCCAGCATCCCTAAGGTGAAAAAACTAAGCAAATCAAAGGTGCTAGCAAAGGCTAAAACTACCAATAGACCTGTGATGAAATTAACCTTTAGATCAGACCTGAGGTTAGTTAATGGTTCATTTTTCGAGATTTCTAATCAACCAGAAAATGATATCGAGCTAATCGTTGCTGATGCCAACTTAACTGCTCCTGGGAAGTTAGCTATGCTGACATCCAGGGAATTACTACCCCCTAATGGTGAAAAGCCCAGGAACAATTTTCCTGGAAGTGCCCTTGACCTTGGCGAATTTAATTCGCCACGGGTCGCACCTGTTCTTACTGTTGCTACATCAACTATTGCTCAATCGACACCAACACCTTACCCAGGTCAGTCTTCTGAAGGTCAGTCCACAGACATTGTCCCTCTGCCCACCTTTGAGCAACC
>WTKN01000022.1:0-17560 GCA_011524395.1 Moorena sp. SS36440bin_2 | reverse complement strand
GTCCCTCTGCCCACCTTTGAGCAACCTACCGAAACAATACCATTCCCCACTCTTCCTGACGTTACCACTCCTGCACCTGCTGTAGAGTCATTTAGCCCTGTGATCGACCAGACCTATACCCTGGGTGCAGGGGATGTGATTCTAATTACTATTTTCAGGGTTCCGGAGTTTAGTGGCCAACAACAGGTTGGTGTGGATGGCTCTCTGAAGTTGCCTTTAGTGGGGAAACTGACCGTTGAGGGCATGACCTTAGAAGAAGCAGAATTTGCGATCGCAACTAAATACCAATCAGAATTGCGCTCTCCTGCCATCACCGTTAGTTTACTCCAAGCCCGCCCCTTACAAATCGCTATTTCCGGGGAAATTAAAAAACCAGGCTCCTACGTTTTACCCTTAATCAATAATATCCAGTTTCCCAGTATCGCTCAAGCGGTTCAGCTGGCTGGCGGGATGACCCAATCGGCGGATTTAGAGGCAATCCAAATTCGGCGTACTCAACCTTCTGGTATCACCGATACGATTAGGGTTAATCTCTCACAACTGCTACAAGTTGGTGATTTGAGTCAAAACCTGATTTTGCGGGATGGGGATGTAATTATAATTCCAGCCACCACTGAAGTGGACTTAGCCAAAAGCGCTCAACTCGCAGCATCTAACCTAGCCAGCACTGACGCCATATCCGATGTGGCGGTGGTGGGGGAAGTCTTCCGACCAGGTGCTTACCGCTTAGGAGGAGGAGACAATGGCACTAGTCGCCCCACCCTTAGTCAAGCGATTCAAACCGCTGGCGGGATTAAACCTTCAGCTAATGTCCGGCAAATTCAAGTGCGTCGTCCTACTCGCGATGGCACAGAACAGCTAATTGACATCAACCTCTGGAAATTATTACAAGAAGGGGACCTCAGCCAAGATTTGGCCTTGCAAAGGGGAGACACAGTGATTATTCCTGCTGTCACAGAAATCACTGCCGCAGAAGCTGCTCAAATTGCCTCCACTAACCTTTCTCCAAATATAATTCGCGTTAATGTTTCCGGAGAAGTGAAACAACCAGGAACACTGGAAATCCCATCGAATACCACCCTTAATGAAGCGTTGCTTTCCGTAGGCGGATTTAATGAGCGCTCAGAAGAAGTAGTGGAGCTAATTCGTTTTAATCCTGATGGTAGCCTAACCCGACGGGAAATCCAAGTCAATTTGAAGCAAGGGCTTAATGACGAAACTAACCCTCTGCTATGGAACAACGATATTATCCTTGCTGGTCGCTCCCGTTCCGCCAGAATCACTGATACCCTCTCCAATATTCTTGGTCCAGTTTTACAATTTTTGCCTGCCATACGTTTGTTGTTGGATTAGTATAGCGAGGGAACAGGGAGCAGGGAGCAGGGAGCAGGGAGTAGGGAACTCAGAAAAGGCAAGAGGCAAGAGGCAAGAGGCAAGAGGAAAAAAATCCTGTGTAACTCATTATAATAAAAACCTCTAAACTATAAAAAATAACAGTTAAATAAACATTTAAAATAAAATCTAAATCATGAGTTAAAAAATCAATTATTTTATTTTGGTTATTATAAATCTATTTAAATTGAAATATATAACATATTATACTCATGATTTAAACAATATTTTTGTAAGCATTAAGCTATCATCTCTTGGCCTATTGCTGACAGCTGATAGCTGTTCGCGTAGCGTGAGCTAAAAGCTCACGGCTAAATGCTTAGACTTTTCAATTAAACTGGAAACAAAACGCAATGGTTAATAATTTTTCTACCTCTCCTCTGTCAATTGCCAGTAGTAACGGTAACTTTCCTCCTTTACCTCAAGGGTCACCATGGTTAGAAGCAGACGATAGTGAATGGGATTTAGGCCGTTGGCTTTTAGTGGCGCAACGGCGAGGACTAGTCATTGTCGGGGTAACAGTTGCAGGGATGTGCTACCTCTACCCCACAACTGTGAATGAAGAGCCAATTTACGAAAGCAAATTTCGGATTTTAGTAGAGCCTGTTAATGCAGCAAATGACTTCGAAAATTTAACGTCTGTTTTAGGAGGACAAAACCTTAAATCTAGTTTAGACTACGAAACCCAAATTCAGGTTCTGCGTAGTCCTGAGCTAATGAAAGTAGTGGTGGCAGAACTCCAAAAAACCCATCCCGAAATTACTTATGATTCCCTAATGCAGGATTTAAGCATCACTCGCTTAGGGAAAACTAAGATCTTGGAAATTAGCTACCAAGGAAAAGATCCGGATCTTATTCTGACTATTTTAAACCAATTAGCTAAGGTATACCTGGAGTACTCCCTAGCCGAACGCCAGACTAATTTAAAGCTAGGGATTCAATTCATTGAAAACCAGTTACCATCTCGACAAGCCAGGGTAAATCAACTGCAAAACCAATTACAAGTCTTTAGAGAGCGATATCAGTTTACTAACCCCGAAAGCCAAGCTCAACTAATCGCTTCTCAAATGAGCAGCTTGAAGCAGCAAAACTTAGCCCTTGAACAACAATTAGTTCTAGCCCGTTCCTATCTTGGTTCTCTACAAGAAGAAACCGGAGCCCTGGCAGCTCTTGGTGACGCTCCACTCTATCAGCAAATCATTGGTCAGTTAAGAAGTGTAGAAAGCCAAATTGCTGGGGAATTAACTCGCTTCCAACCCCAAAGCACGGCCATTCAACTTCTCCAAACTCAACGACAAAACCTCCTCCCGATTCTAGAGCAAGAAGCAGAGCGAGTGTTAAACTCCAAATTCGCAGAAGGTGTAACTGAGGTACAAAGGCTTGAAACCCAACGTCAAACCTTATTTGTGGCCCAACAACAACTAGACCAACAGGCTCAACAAATACCTGCCCTAGTCAGACGATATAGCGACTTACAGCTAGAAATAGAAATTGCTAAGGAGGGGTTAAACCGTTTTCGGTCTACCCAAGAAACCTTGCAAATCCAAGCTGCGCAAACCGAAATTCCTTGGGAAGTCATTGAAGACCCAGTTCGGCCAGTGGTTCCTATTTCTCCTAATATCCCACGTAGTCTAACCTTGGGAGCTGTAGCTAGTATTGCGGTAGGCATTGGTTTTGCTTTAGTTTTAGAACGATTAGATAACGTTTATCACACTCTCGACGAACTAAAACAACAAACAAAACTCCCTGTGTTAGGGACTATCCCCATTAATAAAAAATTACCAGGATCCCCAAGTACTAACTCCTTAGAAAAAGTAGGACGTTTCTTCTCTAAACCCTTTACCTGGGTAATACCAGGTTTGAATAAAAAATCAACGGCTTATAGCTATGATAGTGGGAACGCCCAATTCTCACACTTTTTGGAAGCCATACGAGTACTCAATACCAATATTCAATTACTCAGTTCAGACCGCCCAATCCATTCTGTGGCCATCAGTTCATCTACACCTGGGGATGGTAAGTCAACCATTTCGCTTTTCGTGGCTCAAACAGCAGCAGCCATGGGAAAAAAGGTGTTATTAGTGGATGCGGATATGCGTAAACCCCAAGTTCATCGAAGATTGAACTTACCCAACCAGTCTGGATTAAGTAATTTAATTGCCCAAAACCTATCCTCTGAAGACGTAATTAACAGCCAACCGATACCTGAGCTACCTGGCTTATCAATCCTAACCGCAGGTAAAATTCCTCCAGACCCTACCAAACTGCTCTCTTCCGAGAAAATGAAAGGATTGATCAAATATTTCGAGGATATATTCGACCTGGTTATTTATGATACTCCCCCAGTTTTGGGATTAGCAGATACTACCTTGCTTACTCCTAAAACCGATGGATTGATTCTGGTAACTCGCATTGAAAAAACAGAACGTTCTGCTCTGACCCAAGCTCTTGATAATCTGAAACTGTCCCGAGTTAACGTTTTAGGGATTGTTGCTAATGGTGTTCAAGGTGACGCTAGTAGCCCTTACGCTTACTACAAAGAGGGCTACGGAAACAATCATAAACAACAGGATTGGGAAGAGGAAGAGAAAGTTCCATCAATATTGTCCAAGTAAAAGGGAATCGGGAATCGGGAATCGGGAATCGGGAATCGGGAGCAGGGAGCAGTAGGAAATAGCTTGGAGGATTTTTTGGTATTATTAAAAATCGATTTATCAATATTGTTCATCACCTATTTATAAATCCTATAGTTTACGAATTATAAAATAATTATATAGTAATTAACTACACAAAATTTTTTGCCTGTTGCCTGTTGCCTGTTGCCTGTTGCCTGTTGCCTGTTGCCTGCTCCCTGCTCCCTAAAACCCATAGATTTGTACCTCACAAGTGGTAGAATTGCTATATTGTAAACATGCTATATGATCCACCTATTGCTACTAAAATCGCTACAATTAACCAGTGCTTATGCTGGGGTAATCCTGCGATTATCAAGGAGGAAATTGACCAAACTAAGTTAGTCCTTGATGATGGTGAAAATGAACGTCCAGACTTTTCCTTTCTAGTCCTTGGGGATACGGATTCAGACACGGAATATGGAGAAAAGCTGCAAGCAGAAATTGCTCAACAATTAGGTGAGCACATGGATACGTGTCGCTTTACCTTACACACAGGGGATTTAGTTTATCCCTTTGGGTCTGGTGAGTTTTATCTGGAGAAATTTATTCAATTCTACCGAGAGGTTTTCGGTATTAGGAGTCCTGTCAAGAAAACTGACACTACTCGACTAGTCTTTAATCACCCGATTTTCCCTGTACCAGGAAATCATGATTACTATGACCTGACGTTTCTGCCCAGATTATTTGCTCAGTTAAGTTTACCTCTACGCCGTTGGATAAAATCTAAGTTAGGGTTGAGCCTAGGTTGGGAGAGTTCTTACCAAGGCAAAGCCTATGCTCACGCTTTTCTTGATTGCTTGAGTCAGCCTCACAAGCGCCGTAATTTAGCTGAGTACCTCAACCAACACTATACCGCCAAAACCAAAACGGGCAGATGCCTGCGCTACCAACCTGGTCACTTTACCCGCCTACCTAATCGCTACTATACCTTTAGGTATGGCGGCATTGACTTTTTTGCCCTTGATTCCAATACCTTTTGTAGTTCAGACTCTTCCTCTAAACCTAAGGCTGGTCCTGACCGAGAGCAACTAGACTGGTTACAGCAACGGTTAATTGATTCTTGGCATGATCCTCAGGTAAGGGGACGAGTGATCTATCTTCATCACTCTCCCTATTCAACGGAAAAAAGTCGATGGGAGCAGCCAGATGCGATCGCAGTTCGTGACCATTTACGCCAAGTATTGGATCAGGTGGCTGCTGCTATTGGTTCCCTAGCGGAAAAACGGCCACTGGTAGATTTAATCTTAAGTGGACACGCCCATTGCTTTGAGCATTTGCGTACCCTTGATACTAAACATGCTGACTCCAATTTAAATTGGCTGGTCTGTGGCGGAAGTGGTGCTAGTTTGCGGGGTCAGCGCAAAGATGAGGTTGAAGTGATGGAAATTAGTCAGGGCGGTTATGTTCAAATGGTGGCGCGATCGCTTTTATTTATCGGACGCAAAGGTAAAGGCAGAACAGCCCGCTCTCCTCATACGTTCCTACGGATTGATGTACATAACGGTGTGCCCCCTAAGTTTGTAATTCGGCCATTTATAGTTGAGAAACTCAAGAATAAGTGGAGTAGTAGTGCTATCAAACCCTTTGTGCTCGAGAATCTGTAAACACTATGGAATTGAGAACTGCTATAGTATAATCCGTTGATAGTCATAGGCCATAACAACAAATGAGTAAACTGCGCAACATACTAATGGGTGCTGGTATAGCAGCAGTCGGTGCGGTCGGAACTAAAGTGGCTGTGGATTATTTCCGCAACCGTGATAAAGAAGAGGAGAGGGACGAAAGTGAAGGTGACGCAGAAGTTACCTCTCCCGAAGAAGTTGCCTACGCTATCGTACAAGACAGTTCTGTGCAAAACTTCTTGGATGCTAGCTTTGGAGCTCCTGGTCGTTATGTCCCCACTCGTGCTCCTAAAGTATTTGACTATCAAGACCAACAATATATGGTGATTTGGGCTTACGACAATCAGAAAGAAAAAAACCAAATGTTGGCATTCATCTATACCGATGAGGGTCGTAAGATGGTAGCTAGCGTGGGATACACTGCTGACGCAACGGATTACAATATCAATTTAGACAGCACGCCTTTCGCTGTTGAAGTGAATGGGGAACAAATTACCTCTGGTCAAGATCAAACTGGCGGAGCTGATGAAGTGGATTTTGTCCTAGCTGGTAGTTAAATCGGATTTTTGATTGGATAATCTCTCAATACTAAAAGCGATCGCTTGTCTAGGGTGATAAGCGATCGCTTTTAGTTAGCGATGCAGGTACACAGTACACAGATAAAGAGGATTTTGTACCACTCCCTACTCCCTACTCCCTACTCCCTACTCCCTAAAACCCATAACGAAAGTACTGACCCAATTGAAAACAGAGACATAACAAGGGAGAGTTAGCCACCTCATTTATTGGGTGGCCGGGGAGCGTACCGGGATTCCCATACGGCTATCGTGTCATGGAAGCTGTTTTGTCCTCCCTAGGGTTTCCAGGAACTCAGAAAGGCTTAAACCAGAATCTTTAGCCATTTCTTTTAATCCATTCCAATCCGTCTCTGTAGTCATGACACTATAGGATTTTTTTCGCACACCATGTCAACTCGGTATTCCAACTTTTATCTTAGTTTTTTATAACATTTGCTTGACCCCTTAATTTCTAGACTATATAATTATAATAGCATAAAATATCGATACAATATGTACGGTTGTCAGCAACATTTAATAGCGACGACACCTGAAAACCAAGGGGTTATAGAATTCATCTGTTCAGAATCCAATAAGTTGACCAATTGCGGGTTATATTATTGCCGTCAAATGCTATTCAAAACTGGCAAATACCTCAATAATTCCGAGTTGGACAAAATAATGAAAACCAACATTCACTTCAAGGCAATGAGATCCGCTTGTGCCCAACAAACATTACACGGAGTTATTGAGTCTTTTAAATCTTACAAAGCCCTCAAGAAGTTATATAACAAAGGGCAATTAGCGGATAAACCTAGAGTTCCGAAGTACCGCAAGAAGGGAGGTCTGGCTGTAGTTAGTTATCCCGCTCGGTGGGTGAAGTTAGTAAAAGGCCAACTCAAGTTTACTTTAGGAAAGCAGATCAAAGCCTGGTTTGGTATTGACCACTTTTTACTACCAATGCCATCTAATATCGATTTCAAATCAATCAAGGAATATCGCTTTGTCCCAAGGAATGGTTGCTTTTACCTGGAATTTGTATATGAAAGACCAAGCCCTGAACCAGTGCTACAGACGAACAATGTCCTAGGCATCGATCCAGGTCTCAATAACTGGCTAACTTGTGTCTCTAACTTGGGAAAGTCTTTCATTATAGATGGCAAAAAAGTTAAGTCACAAAACCAGTGGTACAACAAACGTGTAGCTGCGATCAAGAAAGGAAAATCTCAAGACTACTGGGATGAGCGATTGGCTTCTTTGACCGAGAAGCGCAATCGGCAAATGCGTGACAACGTGAACAAGGTGGCTAGATTTATTATTAATTGGTGCCAAAGAAACCAAATTAGTACAATAGTCTTTGGCTGGAACAAGCGTAATAAAGACAGTATCAATATTGGCAAAAAGACTAATCAGCAGTTTGTACAGATCCCTACCGCTAAATTAAAGAATCGAATTGAGCAACTGTGTGTCGAGTACGGAATCAAATTTGTTGAAACCGAAGAAAGTTATACGAGTAAAGCCAGCTTTTTAGATCGCGACTTCCTACCTGTACTTGGCGAGAAACCTAAGGGGTGGGTAACAAGCGGAAAAAGAGTGAAGCGTGGACTTTATCGCTCTGGAAAAGGCGAATTAATCAATGCCGACTGCAACGGAGCTTGCAATATTTTAAGAAAAGTAGCGACACAACTAGGGTTTCCCCTAGTCGAGGTCGGTAGAGCAGTTTTGAACCTGCCACAACGATACAGATTAGACTCACTATCTAGATCCTATCGTGAAGCGTCACGGAGAGGTGCGACCCCGTAATTAAATTCTTCAAACGGAAAGCGCACCAAGCGCGGTTTTAACCAGCGAAGTGACAACACCTTAGAATCCACGTGTTTTCAAACCATGGAGAGTTCAAGACCGAGAGAACAAATTATTGCTGATCTCAGTATCAATTATGTGGAACGATATGTATTCTTATGTGGTTACTCCGTAGAACGAGTTGAGCTTGAGTATACCTATGGTTTTGACTTGATTATCTTTACCTATGATGCCAATGGTGAACTTGAAAATGGTAAAATTCACGTCAAGCTAAAGGCAACGGATTTTCTGAGCATGCTAGCCACTGACAAAGAAACAATCGGCTTTCCTCTAGGACGCTCAGACATAGAGCCATGGTTAAAAGAACCAATGCCATGTATCCTGGTTGTATACGATGCTCAGCTCGATCTAGCTTATTGGCTGTACTTGCAAGCCTACTTTGAAAACTGGGAAAACTTTGATCCATGGCAAATGGAAGAAACGATTACTGTTAATCTTCCTAAAAATAATATTGTCAATCAAGATGCCATTAAAAAATTCGCTCGATATAAAAATGATGTGCTGCGCCAGTTACCCGGAGTGATTCGTCATCATGCTTAGAAACGTTATTTATTAAAAGTGTAAGGATTAAGCTCTCAGCGGTCAGCTATCAGCAGTCAGCTGACGTAACAGAGATGAAAGCAATGGTTACGTGTTTTCTTCAAAAGCTAATAGCTGATAGCTTACATCTATTTAACTATTAATAGTTATAAAAAGCCATGAGAATCAAGGAATAAAAATGCGATGGCAAATAGGTCACGCTACGCGATTGGCCTTTTGGCCTTTAGGCCACGCTACGCGAACGGGCACGCTACGCGAACACAAAAAAACAAAAAATTAACGAGCGAGAGTTAGCCACCTAATTTATTGGGTGGGCGTGGAGCGAGCCGGGATTCCCATACGGCTATCGTGTAGAATGAAATAGTGAGTAAGAACAAGGTTGGTTACGTTGATTTTTTGCGCTTTTCGGTGAGATTCCAGCCAGTAAGAGACGGGGTGAATTCTACCTACTCCTCAAGGAACAGGCAAGCAATGCAGCAAAAAGTAGTAATTTATTGCCCTGATTTGTTTGGTACAACCACTCCGAAAGCTAGATTAAAAGTAAATCCACAGGTTGACTTTTTAGTCAATCCGAGGGAGGTAGGGCAGTTTTGAGTCTGCCACAATGGTACAGGCTAATTCTAGTAAGTATTACAAGCGTCACGGAGCGCGGTTTTAACCCGCGAAGTGATATCCGCTTAGAATCCACGCGATTTCAATCCGTGGAGAACTCAACTCATCTGGTAATTTCCCATAAAAGAATGAGGGAACCTTTTCAGCTCCGAGTTAGTCGATAGATAGAGCAATCCCCTTGAAAAGCTGAATAGGATTGCTCTATCTATCTAGGGCCATCTTAATGGCTACCGGGTGCCATCAGATCTGTTGCAGATATTGACCCATGAGGTGATTTATGCATAGAACTAAATTTTGGGCAATTGCTCCGCTTACTTTGCTCGGATTATCTGAAATAGCGCTTCAGTCTAGCTCAGTTATGGCTCACCCTCACTCCCATAACACCCTCCATAGAGGTTATCAGGAGCAGATAACTGTGTTAACATCTAGTAGCTCATCCTTAGCTCAACTTAATACTGAGTTGCTTGGACTAACCAATGCTGAACGGCAAAAAGCTGGCTTGCCACCATTACAGTTTTCTGCTGAGCTAAGTAAAGCTGCACAGCTACACGCAGAAGATATGGTGCGCAATGGTTTTTTTAGCCATACTGGTTCTGATGGTTCTAAAATAAGCGATCGCGCTAAATCAGCAGGTTATCTCTATTCCTATGTTGGAGAAAACATCGCCGCAGGTTACTCGACTCCTGCTCAAACCATTAGGCAATGGATGGGAAGCACTGGTCATCGCCGTAATATACTCAAGCCTCAGTATCAGGAAATTGGCTTTGGTTATGTCAGCGATCCTTCCAGTCGTTATCGGCACTACTGGGTGCAGGTATTTGGTTCACCCCGTTAATACTCAGTAGGGAGTAGACAGTAGGGAGTCAGGAACTCCCCACACTCCCTGCTTGACTTTGGAGTTAGATGTAAGCTTCCATCCCCTCACAAGAACAAACCAAATTCCTATCTCCAAACGCATTATCTATGCGCCCTGCCACAGGCCAAAACTTGTGTTCCCTTAACCAAGATGCAGGATATGCAGCTTCTTCACGGGTATAGGGATGGGTCCATTCACTGACCATCAAGGCTTCTGCAGTATGGGGAGCATTCTTCAGCTGATTGTCCCTTTGGTCTACCTGACCCGATTCAATCGCTTTAATTTCCTCGCGGATGGCAATCATGGCATCACAGAAACGGTCGAGTTCCTCCTTCGACTCACTTTCAGTAGGTTCCACCATCATTGTCCCTGCTACAGGCCAGGATACCGTTGGAGCATGGAAACCATAATCCATGAGGCGTTTGGCAATATCATCCACTTCGATGCCCGCAGACTTTTTAAGCGATCGCAAATCCACAATACACTCATGAGCTACTAATCCATTGTTCCCCTTGTACAGAACAGGATAGTAAGGGTCTAACCGCTTAGCCATGTAATTAGCATTAAGAATAGCCACTTTAGTCGCCTCAGTTAACCCCGCACTCCCCATCATGGCAATATACATCCAGGAAATCGGGAGAATGCTGGCACTTCCCCAGGGTGCCGCAGAAATGGCACCAATAGATAAATTGGAAGGTTGAGGCTGTAAGGTTTTGGGCAGGAATGGTACTAAATGAGGCATCACCCCAATTGGTCCCATGCCAGGTCCACCCCCACCGTGGGGAATACAGAAGGTTTTGTGCAGGTTCAGGTGACACACATCCGCCCCAAAGTCACCCGGACGGCACAGTCCTACTTGGGCATTCATATTCGCCCCATCCATATAAACCTGCCCCCCATGGTTGTGGACAATGGCACAGATATCTTTAATCTCTTGTTCAAACACACCATGGGTAGAGGGATAAGTCACCATCAGAGCAGCTAGGTTTTGACTATGGTGCTCGGCCTTCTTCCTCAAATCATCTAAATCAATGTTGCCCATTTCATCACAAGCAACAGCCACCACCTTTAAACCAGCCATCACCGCACTGGCGGGATTGGTGCCATGGGCAGAAGTAGGAATTAAACAGATATTGCGATCGCTTTCTCCCCGGTTTTCATGGTACTTACAAATAGTCAGTAATCCTGCATATTCCCCTTGGGAACCCGCATTAGGTTGAAGAGAAATGCCAGCAAAGCCAGTAATTTCTGCTAACCATTCTTCCAGCTGCTGGAATAGAATTTGATATCCCTGAGTTTGGGAGAGGGGAGCAAAGGGATGAATCTTGCCAAATTCCGGCCATGTCACTGGCATCATCTCAGCAGTGGCATTCAGCTTCATGGTACACGAGCCCAAAGGAATCATCGACGTGTTTAGAGCCAAATCCTTACTTTCCAGGCGGTGCAAATAGCGCAGTAACTCGCTTTCTGAGTGATAGCGGTTGAATACTGGGTTGGTTAAGTAGGTACTACGGCGAGCAAACGGTTCATTAAAATCAGCTGCCACCTTACGTGTTACCTCAGCCGCCAACTCTTCCACAGTAAAGAGTAGGGATGCACTGCTTGGTTCCCCTAAACTTGCAAAAATTTCCCACAAGTCTACTAAATCCCTAGCCGTCGTTGTCTCATCCAGGGAAATCCCAATAGTAGTTGAATCAATAATACGTAGATTAATTTGACGTGCTTCAGCTGCTTCGATAATTCCGGACACAGAGCGATCGCTTAATTCTACGCGCAAAGTATCAAAAAACGGTTCTGAGCTAATAGTGTAACCTAAGCGTTTCAGTCCCTCCGCTAGGATAACCGTTAATTGATGAATTCTCTCGGCAATACGTTTGATGCCCTCTTGCCCATGATAAACTGCATACATTGAAGCTATCACCGCCAACAGCACTTGGGCAGTACAAATATTGCTCGTGGCTTTGTCACGACGGATATGTTGTTCACGGGTTTGCAGTGCTAAACGCAGTGCTGCTTTACCATTAGCATCTTTTGATACACCAACGATACGTCCTGGTACTTGCCGTTTATAAGCTGCCCGAGTAGCAAAATAAGCTGCATGAGGCCCCCCATATCCTAGGGGAACACCGAAGCGCTGGGTGCAACCTATGGCAATATCAGCCCCAAATTCTCCTGGGGGTGTAAGCAGGGCAAGGCTTAGAATATCAGCTGCCACAGTTACTAAGGCTTTAGCACCATGAGCCTGATCAATAAATTCCCGATAATCGTATATGGTGCCATCCGTTGCTGGGTACTGAAGCAGAGCTCCAAAAATCTCTTGGTCAAATTCAAAAGTGCGGTGGTCACCAACAATCACCTCAATTCCCAAAGGTCTAGCCCTGGTTTCTACCACTGCGATAGTTTGGGGATGACAGCTGTGGGAAACAAAGAAGTGTTTGGCTTTGGTTTTACACAGACCATAGCTCATGCTCATAGCTTCTGCTGCTGCTGTTCCTTCATCCAGCAAGGAAGCATTAGCAATTTCCAGACCAGTCAAGTCTATAATCATAGTCTGGAAGTTGAGTAGTGCTTCGAGTCGTCCCTGAGCAATTTCTGCTTGGTAAGGGGTGTAAGCTGTGTACCAACCAGGATTTTCTAGGATATTCCGTTGAATTACAGGTGGGGTAATGCAGTCGCAATATCCCATGCCAATGAAAGACCGGAATAGTTGATTCTTAGAGGCAATTTCTTTTAGCTGAGCCAGGGCAGCATACTCGCTTTGGGCTGGTGGTAACTGCAGGGGTTGATTAAGCCAAATAGCGGCGGGTACAGTTTGCTCAATCAGGCTATCTATAGTGGATATACCCAGGAAGTTGAGCATTTGCTCTATTGCATCTGGATTTGGACCTATATGTCGATTGACAAAAGCATCGGTAGATGGTAATGTTTGTGATGCGGAAAGAATAGGGTCAGATTTCAGGAACGACTGAGTATTTGCTCTATTTTTTTGATCCTGGATATCCAAATTCTGCATAGTAAACCAATTTGTGAATTAAGCAGCGAAGGTGGGGGTCACTTTTGAGGGCTGTGACCCCCTAAGTTGGTAAATCTATAGATACACACAACGGATGTATTACTAAAGCAATTTAGAACTAAAGCAATTTAGAACTAAATATACACTATGAAAACCTAGCATACGACAACCTAAGCGTGTTGCTAGATTGATTCTAGATACACAACTTTACACAGCCGGGTTCAGTTATGACAACCCTACTGATTAGATTTTTACGGAACCTTCGCAATCGCTGTATCTTAAGTTACTTGCTTTTAAAAGCAATTTATAGTCTACTCTGCCTCGACTTTGGCACGGTACTCCTCAGCAGAAAGGACACCCTCCAGTGGGTTATCAGGGTCATTCAGACGCACTTTAATTAACCAGCCTTCACCATAGGGGTCTTCTGCAATCTGTTCAGGAGCCTCGATCATATCCTCATTTCGTTCTACCACCGTACCCGATACCGGTGAATATAGATCCGAAACGGCCTTGACCGATTCAATGGTACCAAAGCTTTGGTCATTTTCTTTGTTACCCTTCTCGATGGTGTCCTCAATGTCTGGGAGTTCCAGAAGAACTAAGTCACCCAGTTGGTCAATGGCAAAGGCGGTAATACCAATAGTGGCAATTTCGCCATCAAGCCGCACATATTCGTGGCTATCAAGGTATTTCAGGTCATCAGGATATTCAAAGGCCATATCAACTCCAAAATCAGCAGCAATGCTAATTATCCTTCCTCATTTGTCTTTCGTCCAGCCGCCTTTGACCATTGACCGCTGACTATTGACAGGAAACGTTCAGAGGTAGTAACTGAGTAATGGTTGACTTCTAGCTACGTATATCTTTAAAATGCCACTAGTGAAATAGCACTACTAATTTGCACTTTATGATAGTCTTGCTTAGTGAAGGAATAAATGAAATAATTTTAAGCAAGATCATCTATTGCTTTGCCCGTTTCTGCCACAAAGCACTAATAAATTAAAATCACAATACATCAGGCCAGATAGGAGTTACTCCTATCTGGTAGTTCAGTAGGCAAGCATTTCTAGAGTTTCACGTAAGTAACGACGCACTCTGCTATCAAGACTATAGTCCTGAAATTGTTCACCCAAGGGATGTTCCATTTGCCAGCGTTGAAATCCTGAACTAGCGGCTATGGCTTGTTTGAGACTGTCCCAAACTTGAGTGTCGTGATCTAATTGTCCGGATTCGGATTTAACGAAGCTTGCCATATGCACCTTACCAAAATTTAATACAGATGAATCTAGTTGGGTTATGCTTAAGTGCTAAACTATTAAGCTTACCTGTACACTATCCTATCTGCTTTTTTAGGATTGTGCTTTTAGCAACACTTAATACTTACAATTTGGCAGGGTTAGGGTTGGAGGTTATCGGTTAACAGGTTGAAAGTTGCTTTGGATGGAACCTTGACAATTCCAAGCTTTCCACAGAGCAACTCGTATCAATAACCTTTAACCTTCAACCTTAAACAAAACAACCTACCCGGCAATGGATGCCTGGGTAAGAACACCCCGAGCGCCCTACTTCAGGGACAGAGTCCGTCGCTTGGTTACCATCTGATAGGTTTCAATGATATCTTTTTCCGCCCAGTCGTTGAATTTATCAACACCCATACCACATTCGTAGCCAGCATTGACTTCCTTGACATCATCCTTAACACGCTTGAGGGAATCCAAAACTCCTTCGTAGATAACTTTGCTACCACGCCGCACTCGTAAACGGCAATTGCGCACGGCTTTGCCTGAGAGTACATAGCAACCCGCAACGGCACCACGACCCACTGGGAAGACAGCTCGAACTTCTACTTCACCCAATGGTTCTTCTACCTCTTCTGGCTCTAACAGACCTTCCATAGCACCTTGAACATCATCCAGGAGTTTGTAGATGATGTTGTATTCCCGCACATCTACCCCTTCCTGTTCAGCTGCTGGTCGAGCACCAGGAGCTAAGGTAGTGTTAAAGCCAACAATAACTGCACCACTAGCAGCCGCTAAGTCCACATCCGTTTCGGTGACTTCCCCAGGGGCAGCCAGTAGAACTCGAATTTGCACTTCATTTTGGGGCAGCTGTTCGAGGGATCCCAGAATAGCTTCCACCGAGCCTTGAACGTCTGCCTTCAAAATCAAGTTGAGTTCTTTGAGTTCACCTTCTTGAGCCTGGGCTGATAATTCAGTGAGGGTAACTCGCCGTGATTTCATGCGAGTTTGCAGGCGAGATTGACGTTGCTGTTGAGCTCTTTGACCAGCAACTGCCCGGGCTTCTTTTTCACTCTCAAAGACTTCAAACTCATCACCAGCAGCTGGAACATCACTCAAGCCAAGGACTTCCACCGCAAAGGAGGGACTAGCTTGTTCCACTCGCTGTCCTCGGTCATCAAGCATGGCTCTGACCTTACCGAAAACTGAACCAACAACCAAGCTATCACCGATCCGCAAAGTACCGTTTTGCACTAAGAAGGTGGCAACAGGACCTCTGGCTTTATCTAGGTGAGCTTCAATCACCGTACCTTTTGCTGGTCGATCCGGATTAGCAGAGAGTTCTTCTAGCTCTGAGACCAATATAATCATCTCCAGCAGTGAATCCAAGTTTTCCCTTTGGATAGCACTCACTGGTACCATAATCGTTTCACCACCCCATTCTTCTGGGACCAAGCCCCGTTCTGATAATTCTTGCTTAACCCGATCAGGTTGAGCTCCGGCTTTATCAATTTTGTTAATAGCAACCACGAGTGGAACTTCAGCAGCTCTAGCATGACTAATGGCTTCAAGGGTCTGAGGTTGTACCCCATCATCAGCCGCTACCACTAGCACAGCGATATCAGTTACTTTTGTTCCCCTTGCCCGCATGGCTGTGAATGCTTCGTGACCGGGGGTGTCTAAGAAGACAACCTGCTGCATTTTATCCTCATGCTCAACATCTACGTGGTATGCACCAATATGCTGAGTAATTCCACCGGCTTCTCCTTGAGCAACTTTTGCTTCACGAATGGCATCGAGTAGAGTCGTTTTACCGTGGTCAACATGACCCATAATTGTCACTACAGGTGGACGCCGCTCCAGGTTTTCCAGGTCTTTGACATCCAGCATTTCCACCTTGGTCGCAGCAGAGGCTTCTTCTTCCATCTCGACTTTTACGCCGACTTCCTCAGCTACCATGGTGGCGGTAGGAACATCCAAAGTTTGGGTGACACTCACAGCTATGCCTTTGAAGAAGAGCATTTTAACAATGTCAGTTTCTGCAATAGCCAGTTCATTAGCCAGGTCTCTAATGGTAAGTGAGTCTCTCAAAACAATTTGTTCTGGGCGTTTGGGCTGAGTTTTCTGTGCACGACGGCGATCGCGATGATCCGACTTGTTGCTACTACTGGTTTTAGAAGGCTTCTTCCTGTGGCTAACACTCGCAGTAGTTGGTTGGGTTTGCTGTTTTT
The DNA here is from genome assembly GCA_011524395.1 of Moorena sp. SS36440bin_2. Lineage (GTDB taxonomy): Bacteria > Cyanobacteriota > Cyanobacteriia > Cyanobacteriales > Coleofasciculaceae > Moorena. The sequence continues at coordinate 961 of WTKN01000022.1, read as the reverse complement.
GCAGAGACTTTGGTTTGGGAGGACGAGCCAGAGAAAGACTAACTGAAAATGAACCATCGATTTTGTTATCGTTTTGATCTGATCCTGTTTCGAGATCATCTTCATCATCCAGAATCATTTTAGGTCGCCGCTTGAGTTTGGCGGATTTACCCTTCTGGACTTTGTCTTCTTCTTCTCCATTTTCTGCCTGCCACTCTTTCTTCTTAGCAGGTCGGGGGACAGATGGTCGCCAGAGCTTGACCTCCTTGAGCATTTCCTCAGATTCATTGACTAAGGTGTTGGTGTCTTGATCAGATTCTGTCAGACCCGTTGAGTCAGCATCCATTGCTGCTACTTGAGAATTGTCCTTGTCAACACCTGGCTTGGTTCTTTTTGGAGGTCGCTGGAGTTCAGGAATGCTCGGCCTTGGTGAACTAGAACGTTTTGGTGGTGATGTTTCCGAAGGGGTTGACTGCTTATTGATAACAGGGGATTTGTTAGGAGTTGGACTCTTGACTGACTTTGAACCCGAAGAACCCTTTTGGTTTGATTTGATCGGTCGCTCAACCTTAGAAGGCTGAGTTTTTGCTTGTGATAGTCTGACAGGCGGTCCAGTTAATTTTGGTTTTTCTGTAACCTTAGTTGAGGCAGTACTATCTTGTGACACCTTCTGGACTGGTTTAGCGGCTAGTTCGGGTTTAGCCGCTAGTTCGGGTTTAGCCTCTGGTTTGGGTTTAGCCGCTAGTTCGGGTTTAGCCTCTGGTTTGGTTTTAGCCTCTGGTTTGGGTTTAGCCTCTGGTTTGGTTTTAGCCTCTGGTTTGGGTTTAGCCGCTAGTTCGGGTTTAGCCTCTGGTTTGGGTTTAGCCTCTGGTTTGGGTTTAGCCGCTAGTTCGGGTTTAGCCGCTAGTTCGGGAGTATCCTGGTTAATCTTGGTGTCCTCTTCAGTGACCTGCTTAGGTCGATTGAGAGTGCTAGGCTGACG
>WTKN01000194.1 GCA_011524395.1 Moorena sp. SS36440bin_2 | reverse complement strand
TACCTAAATGGGATGCTTTATTAATGATGTTTTTACAAAGATGAGATGCACCCCTTTTTCTCGGCTGGGGTCATATTTTTTCTTAATTCTCTAGCTCTGCTTACTAAATTGGAATTATACGGAAGATGAAATTGTCTTTGTTGGTGATCACACATTTAATCATAAAATTTTTGGTTTGTTGGAGGACGTTGAAACAGCCCTGCCTTAAAAAGAGGGGGACACTCACCATATTAACCACACTCCCTACTCCCTCAAAAAAAAAATTGTTACAAAACATTAAAAAATATGCTATAATTATAGTCTTTTATGCTATACTAAAATTGTGGACAAAAAAATCCACGGGAAGAGCCAGCCTAGAGTTTTCGTCAGGCTGGAAGGCTGGCTCTGGGTCCCCTTTACAGGAGATAACTTAATATTATGTCCCATCGCCTATACCTATGGGTAATAGTGAGGTTGTTACCACCGATGCCACCAGTGGTTTTCGCTCGGTTCGAGAACCCTAAGGATATTAATTCGTCCACAATAAACTTGCCACTAGGACAACGAAAGTCATTCAACCAAGCTTCTCTCGATAAACCCTCCCTAGATAAATTATCAAACACTTTTCCGAAAACCTCTACACCATAATGAATTCCATTTTCTGTAATTGAATCACCTGTTCCATAACGATCATTGATCGTCTCCTAGAGGCTATCGGCACATTTTCTACTTCTTCATAGTATTTTTTTGCTACTAAAAAATAGTTGTGCATTTTTATCTCATGAAAGTATAATTATCCACACACTATAGGTCAGCATAGTATTGTGATTGTGCTCGGTATTTTCAGTAAAATGACGTAATTTTGTGAATAAATACTTAAGCCATAAAACTTGCTTTATAGTACAAATTACTGTAGAAGTATTAGCGAATTGAGTAGCTAATACGGTAACTAAACAACTAAACAAAGAGGGTTTTCATGTTTAAAAAATTGCTTAGCTTAGTTCTTTTGCTGTTCCTTTGTGTCTCATTTTGGGTTCCAACCAATGCGGTGGCAGCGGCAGACACTGTGAATGCTGCTATCATTCTAGAAGTTGGCAGTGCTGATAGTGACGATATCACAGATCTCCGTTACGGTAAGGGTAAAGTATACAAAAAGATTGTAAAAGCGATCGAACACCTAAAAGAAGAAGGGGTAATTAGTGAAAATGCACAGCCAGTGATTGCAATCGTTAAAAAGAAATAAGAAAAGTAAGAAACTTTTGGATTAAGGATGGATTGAGGATATTTATTCCTTCAGCCTAGGCTACAGGCTATCTTCGGTTTTAGCCTAGAAACATTTTTAGTCTAAAACTATTTCATTAAAATGGGGGTGATTAGCACCCCCATTTTAATTGCTATACAGTGGTTAATTTTTGGTTAAACCAGATGAACTAATTGGCTTTAAACTACAGCAGCCTCCTTCTCGGCAGACTTAACTTTACTCAAAAGCTCTTGCAATTTGTCACCTTCAATTACTTCCGTGTCCAAAATTTCTTTAGCAATGGTTTCGAGCAACTCCCGATTCTCGTTCAGAATCGCTAATGCTTGTTGATGACCTGTTTCGACAATCTCTTTAACTTCATCATCAATGGCCTTAGCAGTTTCATCACTGACATTGCGGCGGGGATTCATCATGCCATCTCCGAGAAAGCTTGACTGCTGACCTTTCTGGTAAGCTAAGGGTCCGAGCACTTTACTCATGCCATAGGTGGTTACCATCTGCTCCGCTAAATCCGTAGCTCGTTGGAGGTCATTGGAAGCGCCGGTGGTAATGCTATTAAACACAATCTCTTCCGCTGCCCGTCCACCAAGCAAGGTGGCAATCTGACCGTGGAGTTCTTTTTCATCCATTAAGAAGCGGTCTTCTGTAGGCATTTGCAAGGTATAGCCCAGTGCTGCCATCCCCCGTGGCACAATCGAGATTTTAGCGACTTTACTACCACCAGGCATCAAAGCACCAACTAGAGCATGACCGACTTCATGGTAAGCAACGATGGTTTTCTCTTTGTCATTGAGTACCCGGCTTTTCTTCTCTAGACCAGCTACTACTCGCTCAATCGCTTCAGCAAAGTCGGCTTGGGTTACTTTTTCCTTGCGGTTACGGGCAGCTAACAAGGCTGCTTCATTAACGAGGTTAGCAAGGTCAGCACCAGCAAAACCAGGAGTACGAGTTGCGATCGCTTTTAGATCCACATCTTCCCCAAGCTTAACCTTCTTAGCATAGATTTCTAGAATTTTCAAGCGACCGGCTAAGTCTGGACGGTCTACTAACACCTGCCGATCGAATCGTCCTGGACGTAACAGAGCTGGGTCTAGGGTTTCAGGGCGGTTAGTGGCTGCTAGGACAATTACCGTAGCATCACCAGCAGCAAATCCATCCATTTCCGTTAGCAACTGGTTGAGGGTTTGTTCCCGCTCATCGTTGCCACCAACAAAACCACCACCACTAGCACGGGACTTACCAATAGCATCTAACTCATCAATGAAAATAATACAGGGAGCTTTCTTTTTGGCCTGTTCAAATAAATCCCGGACTCTGGCAGCACCAGCACCCACAAACAGTTCTACAAACTCCGATCCAGAAATACTAAAGAATGGTACACCAGCTTCTCCAGCTACTGCTTTAGCCATTAGGGTTTTACCCGTTCCAGGAGGTCCAACTAATAGCACTCCTTTTGGAATTCGTGCTCCTATGTTAGTAAACCGTTGGGGCGTTTTGAGAAAATCTACAATTTCCTGTAATTCCGTCTTGGCTTCTTCTACCCCAGCCACATCATTAAAAGTAACTTTGGTAGCATCATCTTGTACATAAACCTTAGCTTTGCTCTTGCTAATGGACAAAGCACCTTGGGGTCCACCACCACCAAAACGTCCTGCAAAAAACTGCAAAATGCCAACAAAAATCAGTGGAGGTATCACCCAGCTAAGCACGATGGCAAACCAGCTTCGTTTAGGGGGAGGAGCAGCAGCAAATTCTACTCCTTTATCTTCTAGGCGTTGGGGTAACTCTAAGTCATAGATTGGAGTGGTGATCAGAATTTGTCCTGGCTCTTCAGTATCAGCTTTGAGCTGATATTGGATTTGGTCTTGCCCAACATAAACCCGCGCTACCTTTCCATCTTGGACTTGGTCAATAAACAAGCTGTAGGGTACCCGAGCGATTTTCTGTCCGAAGAATCCAGGCAAGAATAGGTTAGCTACAAGAAATAAACCCCCTAAAAACAATAGAATATTGCCAATTAGGCGAGATCGAGGGGGTTGAGGTTTGTCTTTAATACTCATAGATGCAAACTAGTTAAATGCAAAGTAGTCTTTGTTTAAAATGCTTTTGTTATACAGGCTAAAAGCTCTTACTTTTAGCCTACCAGGGTACGGTTAAAAGTTATACCAATTCTTCAAAGTATAACTACAGATGTAGATGAGGAGATAAGGAGATGGGGGGATGGGGAGATGGGGAGATGGGGAGATGAGGAGATAGGCAGATGAGGAGATAGGCAGATGGGGCGACAGGGAGATGGGGCGACAGGGAGATAGGGAGATAAGGAGATAGGGAGATGCAATTGATGGGTAGCCGTAGTTTCCAGAATTGGGATCAGTAACACTAGTCTGACTTGGCTCTTTTTTTTTGGCCACTTTTTTTGGGTGGTATCGGATAGTTGTGTCTTCAGTACCTGTTCACAACGTCTTAATCACATCTTTAAGGTTTAATTTATCGATAAATATTTTTATCAAGGTGATCAAGGTCTACTATAATAATCGAAGCTAAAAAAGAATCTTTCTCAAGTTTAACCCCATGACAATTAATCGACGAAGAATACTACAAATTGCTGCTGTGGGTGGTTTAGGCACCGTAGCCGCTTCTAGTCTAATTCGCCCTGGTTCAAGCAAGGAGTTAATTGCAGCAGCTGGTAGAGATCCTTATGCTGCAGAGGTTGATCAGGGCTTAAGGTATTTCCGACAACAAGCTCAAGTACAGCTACCCCTTGTCGAAGACTTAGTGAAAGCAATTCGCAGTGGCAATTTGGAAAAAGCCAAAGACGCTTATGTCAAAGCCCGTCCTCCTTACGAGCAAATCGAAACCTACGCAGCCAGCTTTGAAGAAACTGACCGGGATATTGATGCTCGCCCCTCTGGTTTTGATGGCGGGGAGGATAACCCAGAATTTAAGGGATTTCACCGGATCGAAGTTCTCTTGTACCGGGAAGGGAAGGTCAAAGCAGCGCTCCCTTATGCTAAAGAGTTGGTGGAGAGTGTCAAAACCCTAATCAAAGATTTAGATCAGCGACAGAACTTCAATTCCACCGTGAACTTTGAAGGCATGATTGCTTTGGCGACAGAAGTAGTAGCCAAGAAGATTTGTGGCGAAGAAGAAACTTGGTCGGATCAGAGCCTGTTAATCTTCTCAGATAACTGGATCGGAATTTTCAGCCAGTATGCTCCCTATTCAGCAAAAGTGGCAGACAAAGACCCCAGTGTGGATCAAGAGGTTAAGGCAGCTTATAAAGCAGCAAAAGGCAAGCTTAAACCTTACTTCACCCCAGGCGAAGTCGCAGCTCAACCCTATAGTTCTCTCGACATTAGTCAGCGAAAAGATATTGTGGACGTCGGCTATAGATTCCGGAGAGCGTTGTACAAAGCAGCAAAGGTTTTAGAAATACCCGTTGGTTTTGAAGTTTAGGGAACGGTGGCACGGTGTTAGCTGTTGGGTTTTGGGTTAATGGTTTTTGCCCTTAATCCTACTCATGCCTAATACCATTGGCCTAAGACGATCATGGCTATTGCGGTCAACGACCAACAAAAAGCGCGGCAGAGAGTAATAAATGTCATCTCTGCCGCGATTTTGGCTCGTTATAAGACATAAGAGAAGATGTCTAGGATAGACATTACATGTATTGCTAAACTTTGTCAAGTGTTACTACAAGATATATTATAGAATTTGTGATGACATTAAACCGATCAGGGTGGTTAGACCCGTAGGGCATTAGAGCAAGGAGCATTGACGCTTCCGTCCGTTACTAAACCATAAATATAGCGGTAAATGTTATAAAAAAAACATTATGTGTAGTTATTAGTGGCCAATACCTAAGTCTTATTAAATCATCGTTAAATTGTACGATTTCAGATATATCTGAGATAAATAAGTCAAGTTTAAGGTGAATGACACCAGTATATATTCCTATTTTAAGAGTATTTTGCGTAACTATTAGAAAAACTAATGATAAAAGTTATTTATAAAATAAAAGCTGATGATAGGTGTTAACAACAATTTGGGATAACTTTGGATTAGTAGAAATAGCTGTAACGTTTTATAATCAAGACTTTCAGAGAATTTTTGACTAGCAAAATTGATAATTACTTGCAATAAATGTTAAAAAATATTGCAAGTAACTTTAAATTGGCTTCCTAATGCTGCACAATCGATTCATGTGATTTCACCTCAACCCTAGACAGGAGGTGGTGAAACAATGAAGCAATTAAAGATCGAGTAAGGATCGAGTATGCAAACATACGGTAATCCCGAGGTTAAATATGACTGGTGGGCTGGTAACGCCCGCCTGGCCAACTTATCTGGCAAATTCGTAGCTGCTCATGTCGGCCAAGCAGCCCTGATCGTTTTTTGGGCTGGAGCATTTACTCTGTTTGAAATTTCTTGGTATGATCCCACCCTGCCAATGGGTGAGCAGGGGCTGATTTTACTGCCCCACTTAGCTACTTTGGGCTGGGGTGTAGGCTCAGGCGGTCAGATAGTGGATACTTACCCCTATTTTGTGATTGGCGCTCTACACCTGATCTCCTCGGCTGTTCTGGGAGCGGGTGCTCTGTTCCATTCCGCTAAAGGTCCAGCGCAATTGAAAGATGCTGGCGGTCGTGCTGCTAAATTCCACTTTGAATGGAATGATCCTAAGAAGTTAGGCTTTATTCTTGGGCATCATCTCATTTTCCTAGGAGTAGGCGCTCTGTTATTGGCGGCGAAAGCCATGTACTTTGGCGGACTATACGATGCCACCATTCATGATGTTAGGCTCGTTACCAGTCCAAATCTTAATCCATTGGCAATCTATGGCTATCAAACCCATTTTGCCTCGGTGGATAACTTAGAAGACTTGGTGGGCGGTCACATCTATGTTGGCTTGCTACTCGTTGGTGGTGGCATTTGGCACATCCTGATCCCACCACTGAAGTGGGCAAAGAATCTCGTAAGCTTCGAGGGAGAAGCGGTTCTTTCCTACTCTCTCGGCGGTATTGCTCTGGCAGGATTTGTAGCAGCTTACTTCTGCGCAGTTAATACCCTAGCCTATCCCGTCGAATTCTATGGTCCTGCCTTAGAGGTCAAGCTTGGTGTTTCCCCATATTTTGCGGACACTATTGAGTTGCCTTTGGGTGCCCACACTCCTCGCTGCTGGTTGGCCAATGCCCACTTCTTCTTAGCTTTCTTCTTTCTACAAGGTCACCTATGGCATGCATTGCGTTCCATCGGCGTTGACTTTAAGAAATTTGAGGAAGGCTTGAATTAATTAGCTAGTAAAAAGCAGCCCTCTCTAGATAGTAGGTGTTAGGTGCTGTCCAATTAATCTAACGCCTACTAAACCAAAAATTTCCTGGGCTGCTGAGTAGCACTCTACCAAATTTATGTTTTAGATAGAGAAATACTCGGTTTTCATGACAACAAATAGTATTCCATCAGCAACTACTCCGGATTGGTTGCTTGGTAATGCCCGTCTTAGGGACTTATCCGGTCAATTATTAGGAGCTCATATTGCTCATGCTGGTTTGATTATGTTCTGGGCAGGTGCAACTACCATAGCGGAAATTTCCCAGCTTGTGCCTGGTCAGCCCATGTCTGATCAAGGATTAACCTTGTTACCCCACTTAGCCACTTTAGGCTGGGGTGTTGCAGCCGGTGGTGTGGTTACAGATACCTATCCCTATTTTGTGATTGGGATTTTGCATCTAGCTGCATCCGCTGTTTTGGGTGCAGGTGGTCTATTTCATGTTTTTAGTGGTGTTGCAAATTTGAAAGATGGCAGTGGACGCGCCCCTAAATTCCACTATGAATGGACTGACCCCAAGAAGCTCAGCTTTATTTTAGGGCATCATCTGATTTTTATAGGTGTGGGTGCGTTGTTGCTGGTAGCTAAAGCAATGGTCTTTGGTGGCATTTATGACGCTGCTGTTGGCAATGTACGTATCATTACCAGCCCAACGCTTAACCCAGTGACTATCTTTGGTTATCTCTTTGGCATTGTCGATGGGGCTTGGAATCCTCTTGGAATGGCAGCTGTCAATAATTTAGAGGATGTCATTGGTGGTCATATTTGGATTGGGATGATGTGTATTGGTGGCGGAATTTGGCATATTGTCTCCACTCCATTTAACTGGGCTAGGAGTGCCCTCCAGATTGAAGGAGAAGCAATTCTCTCCTACAGTTTAGGGTCTCTAGCCTTCATGGCTTTTGTGTCTGCTGCTTTTGTTGCTAACAACACTACAGTCTTTCCCACTGAATTTTATGGTTCTAACCGTCTGGTAGCAGCAAATATTCAGTTTTTCTTGGGACTCTTGTTCTTAGGGGGGCACCTGTGGCATGCTGTCCAATCCCGTTCTGGCAGTGTTTTAATGAGTACTCAAATTAAGTACTTACAGAAGCTAAAATCCCAAGACAATCCAACGACAGAGCCTTCGTCATAATTTCTTTGAAAAATAGTTGCTAATTTTTAGCAGTAAGGAGTATAATTAAAATGTAAGTTGCCAGCTAGACGAGACACAGAGCCAGGGTTTCTTCTCTAGACAGGAAGCTAGTCCTCCTTATGGTAAACCAACAGCCAATCAGATCACTAGGGTGGTGATCTGATTTTTGTTTTTTATCTATTTATTAATAAATATTTTTATTAAAAAGCTCAATTCCTATGCAACTAGAAACCTCTTGGAAAACTGAAGCAGCCGTCAGCCGTGATCTTTTAGCTCACGCTACGCGAACAGCGGTCAGCGGTGAGCCATTCGCACTTGAGGTGCTGACGTAAAAAAGATTAAACCAATGCTTAGTTGTTGTTTTAATGCAGCGCGGTCTTGGAGGAAACCCCCAAGACCGCTTAGGTGCGCTTATTTAAAAACTGTTCGCGTAGCGTGGCACAGGCTAGAAGCCTGTGATATAGCGCATTAGCTGATAACTGATAACTTACGGTCAATCGCGTAGCGTGGCCAAAGGCCAATCGCCTTTGGCGCGCCAGAGCCAAACATATTATCAAAAAGGGAGTTTGTTCGCGTAGCGTGGCCAAAGGCCAGGGAAAAATTCATCCCCACCTTAAGAAGGATGGGGTATTCTTTTTCTCTCAATCAGGCAAAGTCCCAGTCCTCCCTAGGAACTCTAAGTATTCAGAAAGGCTTAATCCCGAACGAGCAGCCAGCCTTTTTAATCCTTGCCAACCAGTTTCAGTGGCCTTGATGCTGTAACTTTTTTTAGCTTCCTCGTGTAATCTGGGTCTTCCTACTTTTCTTTTAATTTGTTCACTCATTTACTTGACATTATTATTTTGGGGGTCTATAATTAGATTAGCACTGAAAGAGGTCGAACAGATGCAACTAGGATACTCTTACAAACTCAAGCCCACTCAACGACAAAAAGCCGTAATGAATCGGTGGTTAGACATGTTGAGGTCGCAGTATAATTACCTGCTTAGAGACAGAAATGATTCTTACAATCAAGCAAAAGCTCCTAGATTAGGCAATTACTGTGATCTGAAAAGCGGTGGAGAAGCGTGTCCATTAACTTGTTCAGTCAGCAAAAATTATTCAGTAGGTTACCCTTGGAAGAAAAGTCGAAATAATCCAAGACGAAGTGCCTATGAAGCCCAAAGTTCTAGTCTTCCCATACTCAAGAAAGAAAGACCCTGGTATAAATCAATTCATTCAACTGTATTGCAACAAACTCTAAGACAATTGGATGTTGCATTTGCTAAATTCTTTAAAGGAGAAACTGGATACCCTAGACCAAAAAGAAGGTCACGATTTAGGAGCTTCAAATATGCTCCTGGTCAAGTAAAGCTTGATGGGGACAATATATATCTCCCAGGAATTGGATGGATGGGTTTTTACAATTCTCGCCCTATCCCTGAGGGTTTTATTTTAAAATCAGTCACTGTTCGGAGGAAGGCTCGCGGTTGGTTTGTAAGTCTTCAAATCGAAGACAAGTCAGTTCCACCTACTCCGATAAGGAGTAATAGCGAAATCAATCCTCTAAGAGTCAAAGGCTGCGATCTAGGAATTAACAAGTTAGTCAGTATCTCTAATGGAAAAACAATAGCTAATCCAGCTAAACAAAAGTCTTTTAAACGCAGAGAAAGACGCTTAAAACTGAGACAAAAGGCTGCTAGCCGAAAGAAAAAAGGTTCTAAAAATAGAGGAAAGTCTTACTCTAGGTTGGCCTCACTTCATGAGCGTATTGCAAACAATCGTAGTGCCTATCATTGGGATGTAGCTAATCAGTTAGTCAAAGATACAGATGCCTTGGTACTTGAAGATCTTAATATAAAGGCAATGAAATCTCGCTGTAAACCTAGACCTAATGAGAATGGTGGATATGTCCGCAATGGACAGTCGGCAAAAAGAGGTTTAAACAGATCAATATCTAATGCAGCTTGGGGTGAACTGGTTAAAAAGGTAGAGGTCGTGGCTGCGAAGTCAGGCATACCAGTAGTCAAAATAAATCCCAAGCACACGTCTCAAAAATGCCCGAAATGCCATCACGTCAGTAAAAGTAACAGAAAGAAAGAAAAGTTTGTCTGTACCAACTGTGGTCACTATGATGACTAGAAATGTTAATGGGGCAATAAACATCAAAATGCGGGGTCTAAAAAAACTGGGAATTGACCCCACTCAGCTACCTCCGGTGCGGGGGAAAGTCACGCCCACGGAGTTAACAGCAACATAGTTGTTGTGCCTGGGAATCCCCATCCCTGCGACGGGTGGGGAGGTTCAACGTCACACAACTTTAGAAGTAGCTTGATGAGTACACTTACACCGTCGTGAGTTAACCCTAGCAGGATTGAGAGTTGCCTCATAGTCATAACAATTGATTGCTTCTTCTGTTAGCGCCTTTGAAGGATGTACTGTACACTTGAGGCGATAATCTCCAGTAAAAAAGGCGCAGCGACTACAGGGAATTTGATGTAATTGTTTCAGATGAGCAACACCGTCTAGAAAGGTGACCCGAATCCGCCATAACGCTATTCCGATTAATGTCCAAGCAGCTATGCAGCACAGAAACGTTAGTAAATGTTGAATAACCTGAGAAAGAAGTATCTCGAACATGCTTAACTACTAACTAATAAGATTTCAATTTATGGATGCTACAGATAATTGAAGTATTCAGCTATCAGGTATAGCGCTACGCGCAAGGCAAAAGGCAAAAGGCAAGAGGCAAAAGTTCATGTGCATTAGCTTTTGCTGCTTCTATCAATGTCCTAACTTTAATGCGTAGTGCTATATTAACCCAAGGCTTTTAGCTGAACGCGCACGCGTGCACGTAGCGCATATACTTACCTAACTACTAATTGCTAATGGCTCAGGGACTGGTGATGATAGAGATTCCCAAAACCGGACGATTTGCCGTCCTACTCGATTGGGATGAAAATAGTGGCAAAAGTGACCCCCTTCGGGATATTCCCATAAGCGATCGCATTCTTTGAACCAAGATTTCCATCCTTGCAAAGCATTAGAATCAACAATAATGTCATCTTTGCAACCACATACCATTAATGGCACTTGCACCGCTTTTGGTGGTACACTAACCCGTTTATATAGGGAATGAGGAGAGGGAGAAAAAGCTAAATCCTGCTCTAGGATGGTTACTAAACCTTTCGTGATACGGTGATTGTGATGACCAAAGAGGCTCTTAACCATTTGGCTAAGCAACACTTGGCGAGTGCAGGGTAAAAGTTGGAGCTGCACATAGTAGTGGGCTTGCCAGTCAACTGCAGGATTAACACCTACTGATAATAGAGTTAAAGACTTGACTTTTTCAGGATATTTACGGCTATAGAGTAGTCCTACCAAACCAGCAGTGCTGTGACCCACCAGATGGATAGGATGATCTGAGGCTTTGAGATAGTCATGAAGTAAGGTCAGGGCGATATCAAGAGAGGTTGGTTCATCTTGGTTTTGGCGATACTCCCACTGGCCAATTCGCTTTTGTTTAGACAAATAACGAATTAAAGGCTGATCAAAACGTAGAAAACTTGGACTAACATTCAACCAAAGGATTTCAGGCAAAATAGACATATAGCAAAGGGAAGAGGGAACAGGGAACAGCGATGCAGCGCGGTCTTGGGAAGGCAGCGCGGTCTTGGGGGTCTCCCCCATGAGCGACTGCCGTGGTTTCCCCCATGAGCGACTGCATCAAGACGGGAACAGGGAATAGGGAGTAGGGATAAAAAAACTCAGAATTAATTTAGGATCACTAGAGCATTTTTTTGATCACAAATATTCAATAGGGGTGAAGCAATTTTTTATCTGTTGGGAAGTCATTAATGTTGACCGTTAACGATCAACTGTAAGTTGTCAATAGTCAACGGTCAACGTAGCTAGCTTTATAAAATAGAGACTGTTTTCAGGTGTAAGCTAAATGCATAGTAGCTTACAACGGTGGGAAAAACTAAACTCCAAACTCTTGTTTGAGTTGGGTTACCCAAGTTTTTATCCGTTTTTCCGTCAGTTCAGACTGGTTATCGTCATCGAGGGCAAGACCAATAAACTTACCATTTTTGAGAGCTTTTGATTCATTAAATTCGTAACCCTCATTTGGCCACTGTCCAACGGTGCTACCCCCCAATTCGGATATTTTTGCTTCTAGAATACCAATGGCATCCATAAAGTTATCGGGATAGCCCTCCTGGTCTCCAGTTCCAAAGTAGGCAACTTTCTTACCACTAAAGTTAATATTATCTAACTCTTCAAAGTAGGCATCCCAGTCAGCTTGTAATTCACCAATATCCCAAGTAGGAGAGCCAATGATGATATTGTCGTACTTCTCAAAATCGCTATTTTCAGCTTCTTCTATTTTATGTATAGTGACGACATCATCACCGCCAAGTCCTTCTTGAATTTCTTCAGCTGCCGCCTCGGTTTTACCGGTTTGAGTACCGACGAAAAGACCAATTTTTGACATTTTTATTTACTCCTGATTGATGTTGATTAGATTCTTATCTCCACAGGGTACTGACTCAGTCAGTATGGTTTCCTCCAGCATTTGTATTTGTTGCCCACAGTGGCAGCAATGGTAGTAAATGCCAGTGGCAGGTGGAGACATTCATCTTGGTTATGGCATCCGTCTTTATTAACGCCTTCTAGGTCCTTTAGAATCTATCAATAATTTTTTTCAATAAATTGAGACCAAAAGGAGGGATTATTGTCTGTTGCCATAGTTTAGGTCAAGGTTGCACTTAACCTGGCTGTCACTATGGGACGGATGAACGGTTAGTTATATGTAAGCTAGGGAAAAGAGATAATGGGGTTAGGGTTGACATCGCTTCCTAGCCCCAGACAGCTCCTGTTTTAAGAAGCCTATAGAATGCTCCATCAATTACTCTAGCATTTGTTGAAAGTTTTTAGCAACTAATTCAACCCATCATGCCCTGAATCATACTGAGGTTATTGACTAGCAGATAGGCAAAAATCGCTCCTCCAGCGCCACCAACTAGAAAAGCTCCAGCAAACTGACTCCATCCGTCAGCAGTTTGGATAGTTTCTGGTACCTCGGGTACCCTGGTAACGAATGTGGGTCGAGGTACAGTTTTTAGCTCTTTTTTAAAGGTGACTGTACCGTAGATTGATAGGCCGATGGTCGCGATTACAATCAGAGCAATGGCTGCTGTTACACCAGCTAAGTTTGCCGTTTGTGAATCCCGCAACGGTCCTAATTTCGCAAACGGACCAAAGATAAAATACCCATGAGCCATGCCAATTTCTAGACCCCTAGACAGAGGAGAAAGACCGGGACGGTAAATAGGTAGGTTTTTGAGGAAGTTAAGGCTAATATCTGAGGAGTTAATTGGGGTTGCTAAATCACCAACTTGGGGATTACTCCGAGGGATAATCAGCTCACCTTTTTTGAAGTCAAAACCAGCTTCTGCTCCTCGCGCCCGGATAGCATGCCAGATATGACCGAACAGAAATAACACCGCAAAGACAAAGTGGAATGCTGCTAACCAACCGCGAGCAGAAACGATGCCATCACTGGCTTCTAAAGTCCCTACTGGACCATAGAACACTTCTGGATAAACAGTGTCATTGACCATGACAAAGTAGGCGGCAAAAATTCCCATGTAGGCCAGCGCTCCTAAGCTATAGGAGAGATAAGCTTCCCCGGAATAAACCAAAACCTCACGTGCCCAGTTAAAGGGCTTGGTGAGGATGTGCCAGAAACCACCAGCAATGCAGATCGAACCAATCCAGATGTGACCGCCAACCACATCTTCTAAATTCTTCACGGCTGCCATGCCTTCTGAACCCGATGCACCAATTAAGTAGCCAAAAATTTTGACAGGGCTAAGGGTAGGATCGGTTATCACTCGTACATTGCCACCGCCACTCGCCCAGGGGTCAAATAGTCCACCCCAAAACATGGCTTTAGCTACCAACAACCAAGCACCAACCCCCAAAAGGATGAGGTGAATCCCGATAATGGTGGTCATCTTGTCGGAGTCTTCCCAGTCATAGCCAAAGAAACCAGCAAAAGTGCCATCTTTGGTTAATTTATCTGGGGTAAGCAGGGAATGGTAAAGTCCTCCAGCTCCGAGCACTGCTGAGGAAATCAAATGGAACACCCCAACCACAAAATAGGGATAAGTGTCGATAATTTGACCACCAGACCCAACACCCAAGCCTAAGGAAGCCAAGTGGGGCAACAAGATTAATCCCTGGTCATACATCGGCACGTCAGGGGTGTAGCGAGATAGTTCAAACAGGGTCATTGCTCCTGCCCACAGGACTATCAAACCAGCATGGGCAATATGAGCGCCTAGCAACTTGCCGGATAATTCAATAAAACGAGCATTACCAGCCCACCAGCCTACTTTTGAGATTTGACCTTGGTTGGGACTATCAGCAATTACTGCTGTCATTGATGTACCTCTTTGAGAATTATTTGCATTTTGATTTGGTCAATAAAATGCCATTATATCGACACTTTATTAGAATTAATTGCATTAAGCTGAATTTAAGTAGTAGCTTCTGAAGCTACTACCTTACCCTGGCCAAAATCAAAGCCAGCTGCTCGCAAAGCATGCCAAATATGACCTTGGAGGAAGAAAAACCCAAGGAAGAAGTGAGCATTAGCTAACCAACTCCGGCAAGAAGGGAAGCTAGAGTTAGGATCCGCAAAGTAGGGGAAAACATCCAGCTTAATGGATAAGGCAGGACCATAGAAGACTTCTGGGTAGACTACGGTGTTAACAGCGCAAAAGTAGGCGGCGATAAAGCCCATCAGCGCCAAAGCGCCCAAGCTGTAGGAAAGATAGGCTTCTCCAGACCAAATAAAAAGACCGCGCGTCCACTCAGATGGCTGAGTCTTGATATGCCAAAAGCCACCGCCAATACAAAGTAGACCAACCCAAATATGACCACCAACTACATCCTCTAGGTTACTGACTCCAGCAATCCAGTTCTTGCCCACAGTACCAAACAGATAGCCGAAAATCACTCCTGGATCGAGGGTAGGGTTGTTAATGACTCGCACATTTTGCACTGCTGGATCGTACAACCCCCCAAACGCCATAGCTTTAGCCACCAGTAGGAAAGCTCCAAATCCCAGTAGAATTAGGTGAATGCCAATGATAGTGGTCATTTTGTCCCCATCTGCCCAGCTATACCCAAAGAAGCCAGACTTTTCTTCCAAAGTTTCCGGACCACGGAGGGCGTGGAAGGTACCACCAAAGCCGAGAAATGCTGAAGAGATCAGGTGCAAAACACCAATCACAAAGTAGGGGTAAGTATCCACTATAGCTCCCCCAGCACCAACGCCCCAGCCTTGAGCTGCTAAGTGGGGCAGCAGGATTAACCCTTGTTCGTACATCGGTTTGGCAGGATTGAAGCAGGATAGTTCAAACAGGGTTATTGCTCCGGCCCAGAATACGATTAGACCAGCATGGGCAACATGAGCCCCCAATAATTTCCCGGATAACTCAGTCAGGCGAGCGTTTCCTGCCCACCAACCATACTCTCCCTCTACTAATCGGGAACTCTCCGCAGTGTTTGCCACTATCTACACCTCCTAGGTTATTTATTGACAAAACTATTCAATAGATACTTGAAATAGCCTACACTACTGCTTAAATAAAATGAAACCTATTTTTATTAAGAATCATGACAATTCCGAGATTTGGTAAGGCATCAGAGCAATCGTTAGTGACTCAGAACCCTGTCATCACTAGGTTCAAGCCATCTGTTCATCTGTTTAAACGCCATGACTTGATTGCTCTCGAACCCGATCAACTATGGGTAGTTCAACAGGGTGTGGTGAAAACCTTGACCTGGAATGACGAAGGAACGGTAATCACATTAGGATATTGGGGAGCTGGAGATGTAGTGGGGAAATCTTTGTCTAACTTGCAAACGTACGAGATCGAGTGTTTGACTAGGGTTAAAGCGCAATGTCTGTCTTTGTCTCAGTCTTACCGCTTATCCGAGGCTATTGTTTCCCATCTGCGACAGACAGAAGAGTTGCTGTGTATCATTAGAACCCCAAGAGTCTCTCAGCGTTTGCAACAGTTTTTGAGTTGGTTAGCCCGGAAATTTGGTCGTCCCGTCTCTAGTGGGCAGCTTATTGACATACCAGTGACCCATCAAGGACTAGCTGAGATGATTGGTACCACACGAGTAACCATCACCAGGATAATCAAGCAGTTTGAGGAAGAAGGGATAATCAGTCGTCCTCGTCGATACTGTATTGTATTGCACGATTGTTCAGAATCATATCTGAATCATAAATGAAAATGGTATCAATGGCGCTAGACTCAGCATACTACCTGAAAAGGATACCGCTAGCGCCATCGACCTGATTCATTTACGGGCTGATGGTCGGGAGGAAATTATGGGATTGACCATAGGTCACGCTACGCGATTGACCATAGGTCACGCTATGGGATTGACCATAGGTCACGCTATGCGATCGCAATGTAGCCTGGTAATTGCTTAATCCGCTCCATCCAAGACAGCACATTGGGGTAAGCATCTAGAGAAATCTTGGCATCTGGTGAGAGACTAACATAGGGGAAGCAAGCAATATCCGCAATTGTGGGGTGACCTATTTCCAGCCATTCCCGATCACTCAGGTGGTTGTCGAGCAGTGTTAGGATAGTTTCCGACTTTTGTGTTGCTACCTCGATGTTAACCGTTTGTACATTAAACTTGTAATAAAGTCTGGCAAACTCTGGACCCTGGCGAATCTCTCCTGCAGTTGTAGATAACCAGCGCATCACTCGACTCATAGCTTCATGCTCCAAAGGCAGCCAGTCTTCGCTACCATAGCGCCGTGCTAGATATACTAAAATAGCTTGGGCATCCTGAAAGATTAAATCTCCATCGGTGAGAACTGGCACTTGTCCAAAGGAATTCATTTCCAGAAACTCTGGAGATTTGTGTTGACCATTGTCCAGGTCAACCCAGACACTCTCGTGTTCTAACCCAAGTAGTGACAGCATTAGCCGCACTTTGTAGCAATTGCCAGATAGCTGGTAATCATAAAGTTTTATCATAATTGTCTTCTCCTGATTTTTGCCTAATTTTTGTCAGTATTCAGCCGTCAGTTTTAATTGTGCCGGATTTATTAGCCTACTTATTACCCTGCGTAGCTAGGCTTTGCTGGTGTAGCCAAACCCTTAAGGGTTTGGGGATAGTTTTTAAGCACCGGGATGCTCCCCTTATGCACCGCGTTTAAAGCCTTAACTCCTTCTTCTTGAGCAACCACACAACTAATTTTAGTGTCCGAACTTGTAATCATTTGAATAGTTATTTGCTGTTGTGCTAATGCCTCAAAAAACTGAGCCACAACCCCTGGTTGTGCCACCATACCACCCCCAACTAGACTAACTTTAGCGATTTCTGTATCCACTAGAATCTCCCCACAACCAATACTTAGTGCTAACGCTTTTAAAGCCATGGATGCTGCTTCAGCATCAGCTTGAGCCACCGTAAACGCGATATCACAGCTGGGAATATCATTAAAGCTATGACAGCGTTGAGACTGAATAATCATATCAACACTAATATTTTCTTGTGCCAGTCGTCCAAAGACTTTTGCTGCCATTCCCGGTTGATCTCGGACATGGCGAATTGTGATACAAGCTTGGTTGAGATCAACCACAGCACCGCATACTGGGGATGGGCTTGAACCGGTAGAATACTCCTGAATTGAATCAGCTCCGAGCACTACAGAACGATCAATCTCAAAAGCCTGACACAAAGCAGCAACAGCGCGATCGCATGCCTCAGCATTAATCACACAGGTGATCTTCAACTCAGAGGTAGAAATCATCTCAATATTAACTCCCGCCTCTGCTAGAGTAGAGAACATTTTAGCTGCAACCCCAGGACGCCCAATCATACCAGTCCCAGTAATTGCCACTGTTGCCATGTTCTGCTCTACCATCATTTCTACCTCTTGTGACCCTTGCCAAGGATCCCTGTATAAAGCAGAAGTAATCAACTCTTTGAGTTTAGTTTCACTTGCTGCAGCTCCTAAAGTCTCACCTTGTTCAAAACCTCTGTTCACTACCGTCAACGCAATATCCTTACCATTGTCCTCCTGAATTGACTGAATCATCAGATTAACATCCAGATTGTCACGAGCAATTTCATCAAATAACCCTGCCGCTACCCCTAAACGATCGCGCCCTTGCCATCGGACTACTTTTACCTGATTTGTCTCCAATTCCACTCCATATACTGCCTTGTTAATTTCCAACCCTTTCAGAGAACGAGGTTTAGGCATCGGAGAAATAATCCTAGTTCCTGGTGCATTGTTCCAGCTTGAACGTACAACCAAAGGTACCCCATAATTACGAGCAATCTCTACCGCCCTAGGATGTAGCACCTTTGCCCCTAAACTCGCTAACTCTAGCATTTCATCACAAGTAATTTCTGGGATTAATTGTGCCTCTGGTACAATCCGAGGATCAGTTGTAAAAATGCCTGGAACATCAGTATAAATTTCGCACAAATTTGCTTTTAAGGCAGCCGATAACGCCACAGCTGATATATCTGAACCGCCACGTCCTAGAGTAGTAATTTCAAAGTTATCACCACTGCTCATACCCTGAAATCCAGCTACAACTACCACTGTTCCTTGATTAAGATAGTGCTGAATTCGCTTTGGCTGAATTTCCCAAATTCTGGCACGACCGTGTTCAGCATCAGTGATAATTCCTACTTGTGCCCCAGTTAAAGAAATAGCGGGTTGTCCCAATTCCTGCAATGCCATACTCAGCACAGCAATTGATACTTGTTCTCCAGTAGACAGAAGCATATCCATCTCCCTAGCACTGGGATTAGTCGAGACTGCCTTCGATAAACTGAGCAAATCATCAGTGGTTTTACCCATCGCCGAAACCACTACCACCACATTATTATTATTTTGAACTGTTTGCTTCACCCGCTGCGCAACTGCTTTAATTCTTTCAACTGATCCAACCGACGTACCACCATACTTTTGGATAATTAGCATGATTTAGCCTCAGATAAAGTATCGTTGTAATTTTAGTATCTTTAAATAAAATAAATCTTGATTGTTTTTGTTTTTTATAATGGCTAATCGAAGGGTTGACTATGACAATAGGATTACTATAAATAAGTAACAGGGAACTTCTGGGGAACAGTATAAAAGAGCGATTTAGCCCTATAATTCTACGGAATTTCGATCACCCTTCCCTGTTCCCGTCTTGATGCAGTCGCTCATGGGGGAAACCACGGCAGTCGCTCATGGTTAGAAGTTACCGTAAGACAGGCTCGCCAAAATCGGCTAAGTTTTACCCCTTTTTTGCATTTGAAGTTACCGTAAGACAGGCTCGCCAAAATCGGCTAAGTTTTACCCCTTTTCTGC